>JAPLJV010000063.1 GCA_026388415.1 Deltaproteobacteria bacterium
CGGTGGTCGCATATCTCCCTCCATAGTTTTTTATGGAGGATATTATATATTAGTTTATGTATGAATGCAACTTAGTATGAGTAGTTTCTCATCCGGAATCGCCATTCGATGTTCTGATTCTCTTTCATAACAATGGAGACGATCCAAATAATAGCTTGAAGTACTACAAGAAAGAATATATACAGCGACTGCCAAAAGGTCGAGTTACAAGGAGTAGATGAATAAATGGCTGAAATGCTGGTAGAAACGTTAAAAATGATCGAAAAATATAAGTCGCTGAGTCCCCACTATACCGAGTTGTTCGATATCTTGAGCGAGATACTTATTCTGCGGGAGGAATATCGCCAAAATATGAGGCAGATGACCTTCCCCCTGGATGAGAGGCTGATTGCCAAGAAACTTTCCGGAGGCCTGCCCCTCCTTGATTTTACCGTAGTTAACTTTGATTACCGGCCAGCCAGAGATTATTTCCTGCGTCTTTTGGAGATAGCGGAAAACCGCATGCCCGGTGAAACAACGGAATTTGCCCGGCAGATTAAGTCTGGGGAACTTGATTTCGCGGATGTGATCCGCAACTCTTTTGATCCCTCCTGCGAAGAGGAACTGGCCCCGGATGTTGATGATGATACCTTTGATCTCATTGAGCTATTTGTCGAGGAAAGTTTGCGGCCGGCCCTGGAGTATTTTGCCGGGCAATACGGCGACATCATCGCGAAATCGGAATGGGCGGAGGGATATTGCCCGATTTGCGGCAAGGAGCCGAAGATCGGCGAGCTGAAAGATAATGAAGAACAGCGCTTGCTTTTCTGCAATCAATGCGGCCTGGAATGGAATTACAGCCTGATCAAATGCCCTTTCTGCGGCAATGAGGAGCAAAAAAACCTGGCCTATTTCACCGTTGAAGGTGAAGAGAGATACCGCGTTGATGTGTGCAATGTGTGCAAAAGATACGTGAAAATGGTTGATTCCACCGATGTCGCAAAAAATGCCAATCTTGATGTCGAGGATATTGCCACCTTGCACCTGGATATGCTGGCAGCAGAAGAGGGTTATGAATGACCGGGACATGGAAGAGATTATTCCCCTGCTGGCCGAGGAGCTAAAAAAGTCGGAAATGCCGATTGTGTCCTATCTGGCCGAAGGACACAGCGACCCTTTTACCATTCTAATTTCTACCCTGATCAGCCTGAGGACCAAGGACGAGGTAACCGCCGAGTCAACGCGGCGCCTCTTCCGTCTGGCCAGCAACCCGGCGGAGATGCTGGCCCTTGCTCCGGAAACGATTGCCCAGGCCATTTATCCAGCCGGCTTTTATCGTAACAAGTCCAGGACGATCCTTGCTGTCTGCCGGGAACTGGTGGATCTTTATAATTCCCATGTTCCCGATACCATCGAGACGTTGCTTACCATGCCGGGTGTGGGCCGAAAGACGGCCAATCTCGTGGTAACCTTGGGCTTCGGCAAACCAGGCATTTGCGTAGATACCCATGTTCATCGGATTTCCAACAGGCTGGGATACGTCCGGACGAAAACCCCCGACGAAACAGAATTCGCTTTGAGGGGGAAGCTGCCGCACAGGTACTGGATCGCCTACAATACTTTACTGGTGGCCTTCGGCCGCCGGACCTGCCGGCCTGTTTCTCCCCTTTGCACGAACTGCCCGATCAGGGATTATTGCGATCGGGTGGATGTTCAAAAAAGCCGGTAGTAGATGTGGCAAGTTCGTCTTGCCAGGTATTTTATGCCACATCAAAGTTACACGTCAAAGTTATTGACAAAAAGTCGCAGGGTGGCTATGATGCAGTCACTTTTACTAACATCTTGGAACAGGAGGTAAGCGATGAGTGTGAGGTTGGCAATCAATGGATTCGGCAGGGTCGGGAGATATTTGGTCAGGGCCTGCCTTGGGTATGAGGATATCGAAGTAGTTGCTGTTAACACCAGGGCCAAGCCTGCTGTTCTGGCCCATCTGCTCAAATATGACTCCGTGCACGGCAAAATCCGGGCGGAGGTGTCGGCCGATGATGATGGAATTATTGTTAACGGTAAAAAAATAAAGGTACTGGGCGCCACCACAACTCCGGCCGATCTTCCCTGGCGCGATCTAGGCATAGATGTGCTGGTCGAGTCAACGGGGAAATTTACCAAGCGTGAAGATGTCGTGGGACATATCAGCGCCGGCGCCAGAAAGGTAATCCTGGCTGCTCCCGGCAAGGGCATGGATGGAACATTCGTGATGGGGGTCAATGAAGGCACCTATGACCCGGCCAAGCACAACATAGTCTCCAATGCTTCCTGTACAACCAATTGCCTGGCACCCGTTGCCAAGATTCTCAACGATAATTTCGGCATTGTGAAAGGATTGATGACGACGGTCCATTCCTACACCATGGATCAAAGGCTACTGGATGGTTCGCACAAGGATCTGAGACGGGGGCGGGCCGCGGCCATGTCCATTGTGCCCACCTCCACAGGCGCTGCGGCAGCCGTGGCGGAGGTGATTCCGGCCCTGAAAGGGAAACTGGACGGTCTTGCCCTACGCGTTCCCACGCCGAACGTTTCGCTGGTAGATCTGTCGGTTGAGCTTGGCAAGACGGTGACGGCCCAGGAAGTTAACGCCGCTTTCAAGGAAGCTGCGTCCGGAAGTTTAAAAGGCCTCCTGCAGTTTTGCGAAGAGGAGCTGGTTTCCATAGATTTTATGAGCAGTTCTTATTCTTCCATCGTGGATGCCGCTTTGACCAAAGTGATCGCCGGGAATTTCGTCAAGGTATTTTCCTGGTATGACAATGAAAGCGGTTATGCCTGCCGCATCCGGGATCTGGCCTTGTATATCGGTAAAAAGGGAGCTTAAGCGATGTTTCCGCCCCTTATCGTCGGCAACTGGAAGATGTACAAGACAATTACGGAGGGGATGGATTTTGTCGTCCGCCTCCGGGCCAGGATCAAAGAAACGGCGGGCAGGAAAGTAGTGATAGCGCCACCTTTTACCGCTCTCTATGCAATGGCGGGGGCGCTCAAGGAAACGGGGATTGGTCTGGCGGCCCAGAATGTCTGGGACCGCGAAGCAGGGGCATTTACCGGCGAAGTATCGCCGCGCATGCTTGTAGATGCTGGCTGTCAGTACGTCATTGTCGGTCATTCGGAACGTCGCGCCCTTTTCGGAGAGGGCGACGCCCTGATCAACAGGAAGCTTAAGGCGGTCATACAATCCGGCCTGCAGCCCATCTTGTGTATCGGCGAAACGCTGAGCGAGCGGGAGGCCGGTCAGACATTTGCCGTCGTGGACAGGCAGATTACGGAAGGGCTGAAAGACATAAGTGCTGCCGATGCAGCGCGGGTGGTGCTCGCTTATGAACCGGTATGGGCGATTGGAACGGGCCAGACAGCTTCACCGGAGCAGGCCGCCGCAGTGCATAAGCATATTCGTGGAGTGGCAGGCGGGGTGTACGGAGAGGAATTTTCCCGCCAGATGCCCGTCATTTATGGAGGCAGCGTCAATCCGGCCAACATCAAGGCCCTCATGGCACAGCGGGATATCAACGGCGTCCTGGTGGGGGGAGCAAGTCTGGACGTGGAATCCTTTGCTCAGATAGTGGAATTTTAATGAATTTTGGGAGGGTTAACAAGTGCATATTTTTATTACCTTACTGCATGTTATCGTTTGTATCATTCTGATTTTGGTCGTGCTTCTGCAGGCCGGCAAGGGGGCAAATATGGGCGCCGCCTTCGGGGGATCAAGTCAGACGGTTTTCGGCAGCAGCGGCGCCGGAACATTTTTGGGCAAGATGACCACCATTGTGGCTGCGGTATTCATGCTGACGTCGCTGACCCTGTCATATTTTTCCGTTTACAAGGGTTCATCCATTATGGACTCTGTTTCCCGTTCTGATACCAGGAAGGCCGCGCCGCAGACGACACAAAAACCGGCCACGCCTGTCGGCGCTGAAAAAACCCAGGGCCCAGCCCTACCCGGGATACCCCCGGCAGCTAAATAATTATTAAGGAAGCAGTCCTGTATCTTTGAAAATGCCGAAGTGGTGGAACATGGTAGACACGCTATCTTGAGGGGGTAGTGGCTTACGGCCATCCGGGTTCAAGTCCCGGCTTCGGCACCAAATTTTGATAAAGTAAGAGGGTTTGAATATCGAACGGCAACTGGGCTCTTTTGCCGCAAGCAAAGTATTGACGGAGGTAAAATAAATGAAAAAAATCACGTTGGTTGTGACGCTAATGCTGGCATTTATTTTGCTCCCGGTTAATCTTGCCCTCGCGAACAAGTCGGAAACTTCCATTAAGGGACCGGCCGAGGCTGCCAAAGGATCTGAGGTGACTCTCCAGATCACGTCCACCCATAATGCGAATACTGCTTCCCATTATACCGAGTGGTTGAGTGTGACAGCCGACAGGAAAGCGTTAAACCGGTGGGACTATACCAAAGAGAATCGCCCTGAGGGAGCGGTCTTCAGCAAAGAAATCAAGATCAAGGTCACAAAAGATACGGAAATCGTCGCCGAGTCGAGTTGCAATGTCCATGGCAGCAAAGGGCCGATAATACATAAAATAGTGGTGAAGTAATCAACCTCAACAGGATGGTTTAATATGAAGATCGGCGGAGTTTCGATCATTTTAATCCTGGGGTTTATCAACCTGATCCTGATCCTGTTCCAGCTAAGTACGGGGCTTCGATGGATCAAAGTACCATTTCCAATGCACCGGAGAATGGGAATGATCCTCTTCATTAGTGCAGGCCTCCATGCTATACTCGCTTATCCCGCAAATTACGGCTGATAGAGACGCGCGGGGGCAATTGAAAAATAAAAAGGATGATGACTTTACAACATGATGGAAAGTGCAATCGCTAAAGCAATTCAGCTTCAATACCAGCCAGTTGCCATTCTCTTGTCAAACGAAAAGCCGAAGGATGCGATGCAGTTTTCCGAAAATAAATGGGGATGTGTGATGTGGCTGGCTGCTGCCGCCGCCAAAGGGAAGAGCGCGGTTGCAGACGGGAAAACATTCGGTTGTTTCGGTGGTGGCGTTGGCCTTGGGTTCGGTAATCAGTATAAAAATTTCCCCGGCGGTGAAGAAGGCTTTTGCCATTTTCTCTCAACCGGCAATGCCGCAAGGACTGGTGGACCGGAACTGGCCGAGAAGATTAAGCCTTATATGACAGCAGAAAGTTATGATAATTTTTTACATGGCGAGCGCTATATCAAGTCGCCCGTTCTGGTCGAGAAATTTGTCAAGGCCTTGCCCATTACAGAGATTCCTGAAAAATATGTAGTGTTTCAGCCGCTAAATAAAGTTGATTCTGCTCTCGAAAAACCTCGGGTGGTTATTTTTTTTGTTAATCCTGATCAGCTCTCCGCTCTGACCGTTCTGGCCAACTTCGGGAGAGGCGATAACGAGAATGTGATTATGCCTTATGCGGCCGGTTGCCAGACTATCGGAATCTATCCTTACCGGGAGGCACAATCAGCCAAGCCCCGTGCGGTGGTTGGTTTAACCGATCTTTCCGCGCGCGTCTATATCCGCAAGCAGTTGAATAATCCAAATCTGATGACTTTTGCTGTGCCCTTAGCTCTCTTTGAAGAAATGGAGCAAAATGTTCCCAATTCGTTTTTAGAGAGGCATACGTGGTTCAGCCTGTTGTCTAGATAAAATTCTTGACAGATACGTTAACATACGTTAACCAGACACCTTATTTTCCATCAACATACATATTTGGTAATCTCTTTCATCTTTTAGGAGGGTATCATGTCGGCAAGAAATTTTCTGCTATTGGGGGCATCCATATGTTCACTATCGTTTGTATTAGCTTTTTCAAACGTTGTACAGGCAGAAAGCATGGAGCCGGCTCAGGAACAGGAATTTTCAGATGCTAAGGCATCCATAGAGAATGCCCGTAGTATGCAGACAGAGCAATTGGCGCCTGAATTAATGCAACAAGCCCAAGAGCTCATTAAAACGGCTGTCAACGCGAGGCAATCTAAGGATCGAGTGCTGTTCAGCCATGCTTCCCGCTTGGCCAGGACCTATGCCGAACTGGCAAAAGCCAGTGCAGAATTGCAGATAGATGTCGGGAAGTTGACAGCGGCAAAAGAATCATTGGATAAGATCAAGTCCGAAATCGAGCATTTGAAGAAGGCGCCTTGAGGAGGGCAGGATCATGAAAATATTTAAACGTTCAGGCGGAAGAATATTATTTTTTCTCATTATTCTGGGGTTTGTCGTCCCTCTTTCTCCGGTAATGTCTGCCGAAGCCACCCCTGCCCAATTCATTGAAGAAGCCAAGCTCGCAATTGAGCAAGCCCGCAAGGCAGAGGCCGAACAAAAAGCGTTAGACGATTTTACCGCAGCAAAATCCTGGCTATTTCAGGCGGAAAAGTCCTACGGCGACTCCAATTCCGGCATATCCATATTCAGCACTGTAAAAATGAGGAAGGTCAAGGATGATGAGGTTGTTTTTTTGGCCACTATGGCGAAATTAAAAGCCATGATCGCTACAGCCAAAGCGAATAGGGATGCCACCATAGCCAAATTGAAGGATACACAAAAAGACCTTGCCGACTACCAGAGTTCCCTTGCCATCCTGAAGGAAAAGATTGCCGAAGCTGATAAAGCCAAAGAAATCCAGGCCAAGGCCGAGGCCGAGCGCAAGCAGTTAGAGGAGGCCCAGCAAAAATTGGCAGAGCTGGAGACCATTAGGAAAAAGGAATTGCAGGATGTCCGAAGAGGAACGGCCGAACTCGAAGCCCGCAAAGAAAAGGAAGTCCAGGAAGCACAATTGAAGGAAGTTCAACGAGCTGCAGAAAAGGAGAAGGCGGCTATAGAGGCCAAATTAAAGGCCGCAGCAATAGAAACCCAGCGCGCAAAGGAAGCAATGGAACTGAAGGCCAGGGAGGAAAAATTGTCTGAAGATCAGCGTAAGCTTGCCGCCCTGCAGGTCAGGATGCAAGCCTTGGAGCGCGAAAAGGCCGTGCTTTCCGCAGCCGGCAACATTCCCAATGTGGCGGTTAAGTTGGGCGATAAAAAGATTATTCTGACCATTCTGATCAGCGACCTCTTTACCCCTGCCAATGATCTTAAGCCGTCAGGAAAAGAAATATTGAATAACCTCGGGAAATTATTAAAAGCTAACACCGACAATAAGGTTGCTGTTCAGGGACATACCGATAGTAGAGGAAAGCCGGAAGTTAACCAGGCTACGTCTGAGAAGCGGGCGCAAAAAGTCCGGGAATACCTTGTTGCATACCAAAATATTCCGCCCCTTCAGGTTGCAGCAGAAGGCCTCGGGGCAACGCAACCCGTTGCGACAAATGCAACCGAAACGGGAAGATCTCTGAACCGAAGGGTGGAAGTGATTATTCCGATTAGGTAATAGGATCTCCAAAAAAAACAACTTCAATGATTTTTGACTTTGAGAGGTTTTCCCCGGCCATCTCAGACTTCCGTCATATTATTTTCGATGAGCCATCTTGCCTGAAAGGCGCGCCTGGCCGCCCAGCCTACATCATTGATGAACCAGGCGTTGGCCGACCCCCCGACAGCGGCGCCGATGGCCGGGATAGCCTGCAAGACTTTACGTTCGGTGATATTCAGCCCCAGCCGTCATTAAAGACCATTTATATCTTCAATCCATAGATGCCCATGGCAATATCCTGTTCCAGGGCGATCTGGGTATTATCAATCTGAATGACATAAGCGGGGAACTTCTGGCGGATTTTTATCTTTTTCCCGGGCGACACGCCAAAAGACACCAGCTTGCCGATCAAGACGGGGTCCGCTTTTCTGATAAAGGAAATCCTGACCTCATCGCCTACCTCCAGGGCATCGAGAGATTTAACAAACGCTTTGACAGAACTCTCCGCTCGATTGCAGCAGCCTCCCTCCGGTATCGGGAACCCGTGGGGACATTCCCGCGGGTGGCCCAGCAAGGTGCAGATTGCCTCGGTAAGTCCGGGCGCCAACGTGTGCTCAAACTCACAGGCCGACTCTTCCATTTCCCCAAACGTCATGCCCAAAACATCCACCAGGAGCCTTTCGGCCAGTCTGTGCCTGCGGATGATAGGCTCCGCCTGCACCTTTCCCTCGGCAGTGAGAGCTATATCCGGGCCGCTTATTTTCACGAGGCCGCTTTTTTCCAGCTCCGATAAGATTTCGTCATCCACAATATAGCCAATGGCGGCGGCGTGTTCCTTCAGGACGTTTTCTACCGTGCAGCTCCCTTTTTCCTCCAACGTCCAGATAGTCTCGAGAGTCTCGGCAGTTACATCTACAATTTTCATAGGTCACCCCCTTAAAAAGTATAATTTTTCCACCGGAAAAAATAGTTCATGATTCCCCCGGTCATAACGGCGCAGGCGGTTACGGAAAAAATAATGGCCAGGGCCTTCTTCGCGCCTTGTTCCTTGATGATGAGCAGAAAGTTCGTTACACAGGGGATAGAAAGGCTCGTGACGATCATCGCCACCACCAATTGCCGATGATCCATGACACCGGCGTCCACCAGCTTTTTGAGCACCGCAATGCCCGCCTCTCCCCTGATAAAGCCCATGATCAGGGACTCGGCAAACTGCGGCGGCAAGCCCATAAAGCCTTTGACGACGGGGGCAAAAAAGTCTTCCAGGGCAATTAGAAGACCGATCCTGGCGACTGTAAAAAGTCCCAGCGCGCCGATGATGAAAAGCGGCAGCGCCTCCCGGAGAAACAGCAGCGACCGGTAGGAAGTTTTGGTGATGATATTTTTCAGACTCGGAATGCGGATCGGAGGAATTTCCATGATAAAATGGGAAGATTCGGTCGGCATCAGCCTGTTCAGGATGAAACCGGTGGCCAGCGTCAGAGAAAAAACGACCCCGAACACCACGAAAAAGGCAGAAAAAGAAACCTGCGCCATAATAACCAGAATCATACTCAATTTTGCGGAACAGGGAACGCCGAGCGAAAGCAGGAAGATGGCTATAAACCGTTCTCTTTTGCTGTCCAGCACCCGGGTGGAAAGAGTAGCCATGGTGACACAGGAAAAGCCGAGCACTATGGGCAGCACGGCCTTGCCATTGAGCCCGATTTTATTGAACAATCTGTTGAGCAGGATGGAAAGCCGGGTAAAATAGCCAGAATCCTCAATAAAACCAAAGGTAAAGAAAAAAACCACGATCACCGGCAACACCAGGCCGAGCAGGGGCACAATCGCCATGTTGTAGAGACCGTATTCGCCCATCATAATATCTCTCGCCGGAGCGTAAGGTATCATGGCCACAATATTATTCAGGACGGGGCCCACAACGCCGCCGAAGAAATCCTTTACTAAAAAATTCACCAGATAACCCGCGGCAAACTTCCCCACAATAAAATACAACGCCAGCAGAATAATAAAAAGTATCAGGGAGCCGGCAATCGGCGTCAAGGCCAGGTTGCCGATCCGGTCTAATAACGGCGTGGAGGAAATAGGTGTGAAGTAGATTGACTCCGCGCATAATGCCTCTGCCCAGGCATTGCCGGCCCGGGAAATAACCAGATCAAGGGGCCGGTACAGTGTTCGCTTGGCCTCAGCCATAATGTGCTGCGCGTCATCGTTGGCGCCAAGGGCGCTTGTTTGCCGGGCCTGGCGCGCGGTCTCCTGCTCATCGGCCAGACAGAAACACGACAATGCCCGTTTTTTCCACTCCGGCTGCTTCTCGTCCGGCATCAGCGCCGTCAGCCGTTGGATCGCCTCCGTAAGCACCTCCGGCAACCGGGAGGGGAAGGAAGGCGCCCCCCCGGCTCCGCCGAGAGCCGCAACAAGCGTGGCGATACCTACGCCTTCCGAGGCCACCGTTTCTATTACGGGGACGCCCAGCATCTCTTCCAGCTTATGCCGCTTGATCTTGATCCCCTTTTGGGCGGCCTCATCTACCATATTTAAAACGAGTACCAGGGGAAGATGAAATTCAGCCAGCATTGCAGTCAGCGCCAGTGATCGCTTGATATTTTTGGCATCCGCGATTTGCACCACCAGCTCCGGCGTCTCGTCAATCAGGATACTACGCGCCACCTTCTCATTGTCAGAGTTAGCAAGCAGATTATATATGCCCGGGATATCAATTATTTCCGTCTTGTGCCCTTCCACCTTCAGGGCGCCTCTTTTAATCTCCACGACGGTGCCGGGATACATGGAGGTACTGATTGTATCGTTAATCAAGCGGCTGAATATCGTGCTTTTGCCGACATTCGGTAGGCCGAGAAGCAAAATCTTCTTCACGGGATCAGACCAAATTTCTTTATGCTATCCTGCAGCGCAGCCATTCCTTCCGTTTTCGCCGCTGTTGTTTCCATCGGTTATCCCCTTTCTGTAATTAAGTAAGTAATGTGAGATTAACTCATTAACTTAATAAGTAACCGGCCCCTTCCAGAACCTTCTTGACGTATCATTTATCATAACATCGAAACGCGGAGATATCTACTTTCTTATTACGCAACGCCGCCCCGATTTCCTCAAAAACCTGCGCCCTCCGGTAACTGTCAACAGATCCCGATAAACGGGATAAATTAGTTAACGCTTGAAAAATAATAACTGCTACAAAGCCAATTAATTGTACATTAATGAGGCGACTTTAAACTTGACATGTTGAAGGATTGCGTATAGAGGTGCCAAGTTCAACACATAGAAAAAGGAGGTTTGGCTATTGGCAACACATAAATCGGCAGAAAAAAGGGCCACGCAAAACGAAAAGCGCGGTATAAGAAACGCCTCGCTACGTTCCAGTATTAAAACAAGTATGAAGGCAGTTGCGGCATCAGTGGCCGCCAAGGGTAAAGAAGAAGCGACCAAGTCTCTGCAAAGCGCCATACCGGCTATTGCCCGGGCGGCAGCCCGCGGCGCCTTTCATAAGAAGACTGCCTCGCGGCGCATAGCGCGACTCACTAAAAAAGTGAATGCCCTGCCGTAGGGGCGGATTTCAAACCCGCCCCCACAGGTTAAGGTTTTATTAAAAATCCGCAGTCATCAGTCTGTATGCCCTCTCGGCGACGTCATTAGCCAGCTTGGAGAGGGCTTTTTTCTGGCTGGTCTGACCGGTAGATAAATTTGTGCCATCAAGAACATAATCCCCCCATTGAGAAAAGTTTTCCACACGCCAGAGGGCGGTTGGCGAGCCTTTGGCTGTCAGGGCAAGCGAGAGGGTAACCGTGATCCTCTTTTCCACGGCCAAATTACTGCCGCCCCGGTAAGCGAGGGGCGTCTCCACCAGATTCTTGATGTCGCCCTGCAAGACGGTATCGGCCAGGCCCTCGGCATTGACTATCTTGAATCTCCGGCCTTTGATGAATTGATCAATAAAGGCATTCCGCAGGCCGGTTTCTATGTTGGCCTCCGGGGTATTGTTAGTAAAAACGGCTACAAATACCTTCCGGATATCATTGCTCATATTGGCGCTCATCTTGCCGCTTTTATTATCGCCTTCATCGCCCCCCGGATAAAGATGATACCCGCATCCGGTTACCCCCCAGAGCATGAGCAATATGGCCACAGCGCCAATGCTGGCTAACCTTTTACCAGCCTCAGGCATTTGCATCATGGCTGCTCCTGAACAACAATATTGACCAGCTTTTGAGGCACATAGACGACGCGCAGAATATTCTTGCCGGCGATAAATTTGCCGGTCTTCTCGTCTGTCAGGGCTTTCTTCTTTATTTCTTCGCCATCTTCATCGGGAGCAAGGGACATTCTGCTCCGCACCTTGCCGTTCACCTGAATAACGATGGTAATCTCTTCCTCCGCCGCCACCGCCGGGTCATAGGATGGCCAGGGGGCAACAAGTCCCAGGCATTCCTGATAGCCGAGCGCCTGCCAGAGTTCTTCGGCAATATGGGGGACGATCGGCGCCAAAAGCAGAATAACGGCCTCCAGAGTTTCCCGAATGACGGAGAGAGCCAAGCTGTCGCTGCGATTGGGACGAGGGATTTGGTAGAGGGCATTGACCAGTTCCATAACAGCGCTGATGGCCGTATTAAAATGGAAGCGCTCCTCAATGTCATTCGTTACTTTTTTGATGGTCTGGTGGGTTTTCCTCCGGAGCGCCTTGAGCTCTCCCTCCAACTCGCCGGGGCCTGTAAAGGTTGTGACAGAACCGATGTCGTCCAGGTAATCCATCACGATGCGCCAGGTCCGGCTCAGAAAACGGTAGCCGCCTTCCACCCCCTGGTCGCTCCATTCCAGGTCTTTTTCCGGCGGTGCGGCAAAAAGGCAGAAAATCCGGACCGTATCGGCGCCGTACTCCTGGATCAGATAATCTGGGTCAACCACATTTTTCAGCGACTTCGACATCTTCTCCGTTTTCCCGATGGTGACCGCGCCGTCACAGTATGTGCAGCTTCCGTTCTTGGCCTCGTGGGGGAAGAGATGGCCATGTTCCTGGCAACTCATGGTCTCTTTGCAGACCATGCCCTGGGTCAGCAGCTTGGTAAAAGGTTCATCTACGCCCAGTACCCCGAAATCACGGAGCATTTTTGTATAGAAGCGGGCATAGAGGAGGTGGAGAATGGCATGTTCAATGCCGCCTATGTACTGGTCCACGGGCAACCAGTAATCAACCTTTTTCCGGTCGAGACCGGGCCTTTCCGTATTATCGGCGGAACAGAAACGATCAAAATACCAGGAAGATTCGACGAACGTATCCATCGTATCCGTTTCTCTCTGGGCCGCACCTCCGCATTTGGGGCAGGTGGTGTCCACAAAGGCGCGGTGTTTGGCTAAGGGCGAGCCGCCTTCCCCTGTCAGCTCTACATCCTGAGGCAACACGACCGGCAGCTCGTTTTCCGGCACCGGTACAGTGCCGCAAGATGCGCAATTGATCATCGGAATAGGCGCTCCCCAGTAACGCTGCCGGGAAATGCCCCAGTCGCGCAGGCGGTATTGAACGGTCTTCCGCCCTTTGCCGGTGGCTTCCAGGTGGGCCGCGATCACCTCCAGTGCTTTAATGTTTTCCAGGCCGTCAAAGACACCGGAATTTACCAGGATGCCATCCTCAATGTAAGCCTCCTGCATAGTCTGGGGGTCCAGGGTTTTTCCGGGCGGCTGGATTACGACTACCAGGGGCAGGTCAAATTTTCTCGCAAATTCAAAATCTCTCTGGTCGTGGGTCGGGACCGCCATCACGCAGCCGGTGCCGTATCCGGCCAGCACAAAATTGGCTGCATAGACTGGCATCAGCTTCTCCGTAAGGGGATTGATACAATAGGCATCAAGAAAGACCCCCTCCTTTTCGTAAGTATCCGCCGTCCGCAGGACCTTGTCCTGTTTCTTTACTTTTTCCACGAAGGTGCGGACTTCCGCTTCCCGGGGCTTCCCCTGCACGAGTTCCATCACCAGCGGGTGCTCCGCAGCGACGAGCATGAATGTGGCCCCGTAGAGGGTATCCTGCCGCGTGGTAAAGACCTTGATTGCCCCGTTGCCGTCTGCGCGCGGGAAATCAACTTCACAGCCGTAACTCTTGCCGATCCAGTTCTTCTGCATGGCAATAACCCGCTCGGGCCAGCCGGGCAGTTTATCGCAGCCGGCGAGCAGTTCTTCCACGTAAGCGGTGATACGGAAAAACCATTGCTCCAGCACCTTTTCTTCCACGACGGCAGAACATCGCCAGCACTGACCGGACTCCACCTGCTCGTTGGCGAGGACCGTCAGGCATTGGGGGCACCAATTGACGTCGGCCCGTTTTTTATAGGCCAGGCCTTTTTCATACATCCAGAGGAAAAAGAGTTGCTCCCACCGGTAGTAGGCAGGATCGCACGTGGCAAGTTCCCGGCTCCAGTCATAACTGAACCCCATCCTCTGTAACTGTTTTTTCATGTGGGCGATGTTTTCCCGCGTCCAGGACGCAGGATGAACGCCCCGTGCAATGGCGGCGTTTTCCGCCGGCATGCCAAAGGCATCCCAGCCCATGGGGTGCAGCACATTATGGCCGCGCATGCGCTTGTAGCGGGCCACGACATCGCCGATGGAATAGTTGCGCACATGGCCCATGTGAATTTTGCCGGAGGGATAGGGAAACATCTCTAGCAGGTAATATTTACTCTTGGCGGGATCTTCGAAAACCTGGAAGGTATTCTCTTTCTCCCAGTGTTGCTGCCACTTTTCCTCAATCATCTGGGGATGGTATTTTCTGGACACTTGAAACTATCCTTTCATTTCATTTAGTTACATTGGTATCTGCGCGCAATTTGGCATAAAGGGCGTCTAAAACGCCGTTGATGAAGGCACCGGAATTTTCGGAGCCGAACAGCTTGCCCAAATCAATCGCTTCGTTGATGGCGACCTTGGGCGGGATATCATGGCAGTGCAGCAGTTCATAGACCGCCATCCGGAGGATACTGCGATCCACCCGGGACATCCTCTCTACGGACCAGTTGTCTGCGCAACTGCCAAGGAGAGCATCTATCTGCTCCACGTTCTGCCACGTACCGGCCACTAAATCGGAGGAAAAAGCCTTGACCTTTTCGGGAGCTTCAAAGTTCTGCCAGAAAAGGTCTACGGCCTCCGGCAGGCATCCCTTTGAAACATCAAGGCCGTAAAGAACCTGCAAGGCCACTTCCCTGGCCTTTCTTCGCTGTCGCATCTATTCCTCTATAAACGCCGAAAAGCAGCTAACTACAACTTCCGGAAAAGATCCACCATTTCTATCGCCGTCAGGGCCGCGTCCCAGCCCTTGTTGCCGGCCTTGGCGCCAGCCCTTTCAATGGCCTGCTCGATGGTATCCGTGGTGAGAACGCCAAAAGCGACCGGGACTTCCGTCTCCAGACCTACGGAGGCAATACCCTTCGAGACCTCGGCGCTGATGTACTCAAAGTGAGGCGTAGCGCCACGGATGACCGCTCCGAGACAGATGACGGCATCAAAGCGGCCGGTCTTCGCCAGTTTTTTGGCTACGAGCGGCAGCTCGAAAGCGCCGGGAACCTTATAGACCGCAATATCTTTTTCATCAGCGCCCGATCTGGTCAGTGCGTCCAGTGCGCCTTCAATCAGCCGGCCGCAGATAAAATCGTTAAAACGGCTCGCTGCAATACCGAACTTCATCCCTTTGGCTAACAACTTCCCTTCAATTATCTTCGCCATGCTTGCCCTCCCCATCTTATAATACAGAAAAAATTGACCAATCCCTCAGATCTTCAATATATGCCCCATCTTTTTCTTCTTTGTTTTCAGGTAACGGATATTATTCTCCCCCGGCTTGATTTCAATGGGAACCCGTTCGGTAATCGTGATCCCGTATCCGTCGAAACCGACGAGTTTTTTCGGGTTGTTGGTCAGCAGGCGCATCTTTCTTACGCCGACGTCAACCAATATCTGGGCGCCGATTCCGTAATCCCGCAAATCCGCCTTAAAACCCAGGGTCAGATTGGCCTCCACCGTGTCTTGCCCCTGTTCCTGCAGCGCATAGGCCTTAATCTTGTTAATCAGACCGATGCCCCGGCCCTCCTGATGCATGTACACGATGACGCCCTTCCCCTCTTTATTTATCATCTTCATGGCGGTCCTGAGTTGGTCGCCGCAATCACACCGCTCGGAGCAGAAGACATCGCCAGTCAAGCATTCTGAGTGCACCCGCACCAGGACTTCATCTTCGGGTGTGATTTCACCCTTGATCAATGCGACGTGTTTGACGTCATCCACATCATTTTCGTAAACGATGACCTTAAAGTCGCCGCCGTACCGCGTGGGCACGGTGGCCGTCGCCGCCCTTCTGATCATGGACTCATTCTGCATCCGGAAATCTATCAGATCGGCGATGGTCACGACCTTCAAGTCATGTTCCCGGGCAAAGACCTCCAAGTCGGGCATCCGGGCCATGGTACCGTCATCCTTCATAATTTCGCAGATGACGCCGGCTGGTTTCAACCCGGCTAACCGGGCCAGGTCCACGGAACCCTCCGTCTGGCCGGTTCTGACGAGGACGCCTCCCTTCTTGGCAATAATGGGAAAGACATGCCCGGGACTGATCAGATCGTGCGGTTGGGCATTATTGGCCACAGCGGCCTTGATGGTGGCGGCCCGGTCGGCAGCCGAGATACCCGTGGTGACGCCCTTTTTCGCCTCTATGGAAAAGGTAAAGGCCGTGCCGAAGGGGGATTGATTGTCCCGCACCATTGGCCTCAGATTAAGGTTATTCGCTATTTCCGTGCTCAAGGTAAGGCAGATCAGACCCCGGCCATAACGAGCCATAAAGTTGATGGCTGCCGGCGTCACGAACTCGGCCGCCATACAGAGATCGCCTTCGTTTTCCCTGTCCTCGTCATCAACCAGGATGATCATCCTGCCAGCCTTGATATCCTGGATTGCATCCTGAATCGAGCTTACTATCATATTGCAGACTCCTTCTATCTATTTAGCAAAACCATGCAACTGCAAAAAATCAAGTCCCATCCCCGGGGGGGCATGCAGCAATTTTTCCACGTACTTGCCTAAAATATCCGTCTCAATGTTTACCTGGTCGCCCAATTGTTTGATCTTTAAGGTAGTCTCCTGGGCTGTGTGCGGGATGATGTTAACATAAAAACGATTTTTATCACAACGATTAACGGTCAAACTGATCCCGTCTATGGCGACCGAGCCCTTCTCCACCAAGTAGCGGCTCAAGTCCGGCGCCACTTCCACCCCGCAAACTATGGAATCGGCGCGTACGGTCTTTTCCCGGATCTTTCCCAGACCATCAACGTGGCCGAGGACGATGTGTCCGCTTAGAAAATCGTTCATACGCAGGGCTTTTTCCAGATTCACTTTATCGCCTGTTTTCAACAGGTTCAGGTTCGTCCTGCCCAGGGTTTCCGACGATACGTAGGCCGTAAATCCCTGCCCGGAATTGGTGGTCAGCGTCAGGCAGGCGCCGTTGACTGCCACGCTGTCGCCAATGCGCAAATCGCTGCCATTCCAGGGCGCATCTATCAGGAGCAGGGCATCGGCTCCCTGGCGGGTCATGCGCCTGACGGTTCCCATCCCCTGTATAATACCTGTAAACATACAGCACCCACCCTGGCCGCAAATGCGGGTATATCTTATTTCCCGTTACGTTTGTTATCCGCCTTCAGGAAATCCTTCAATTCATCAACGAACTCCGCAACATCGCGAAACTGCCGGTAAACGGAGGCGAAGCGGACATAGGCGACACCGTCTAAAGCATGAAGCTCCTTCATGACTATTTCTCCGATGGCGGAGGAGGCAATCTCTTTATCCTGATATTCCTGACAGGCGTTTTGCACGTTTTCCAGTATTTTTTCAATGGCATCAATGCTAATGGGGCGCTTCTGACAGGCTTTCTTGATCCCGGCCAGGATTTTCACCCGGTCGAAAGGCTCCCGGCGGCCATCCTTCTTGACCACTGTGGGCAGCACCTCTTCGACAAATTCATAGGTAGTAAAGCGCCGTTCGCAGCCCAGACATTCCCGGCGCCGGCGGATGGCGCTGCTATCCTTGCTGAGACGAGAATCAATGACCTTGTTTTCCCGGTTGGCGCAGAAGGGGCATTTCATATTTTACACAGACTTACGCCCGCCTCCTGGAGCATCTCTTCGGAAAGCTGATCGCTGTAACCTTCCCGGAAAATAACCTTGGCCACGCCAGCATTGATGATCATCTTGGCACAGATGACGCAGGGATGATTGGTGCAGTAAAGCGTGGCCTCCCGGACGCTCACCCCGTGCAGGGCGGCCTGGATGATAGAGTTTTGTTCCGCATGGAGCCCCCGGCACAGCTCGTGACGTTCGCCGGATGGCACATTGTTCTGTTCCCGCAGGCAACCCAGATCGAGGCAGTGCCTGAGACCCGTCGGGGCGCCGTTGTAGCCCGTTGCCAGGATACGTTTTTCCTTGACCAATACGGCCCCGACGCTACGCCGTCGGCAGGTAGAGCGTCGCGAGACGAGTTCGGCAATGTCCAGGAAATATTCGTCCCAACCGGGACGCTGTCCCGTCTGGCCATCATTTTTCATTCGCGTTTCCCCTGGAAATTATTCCGCCGCTCGAGGTAAAGAGGGAATTTGTGGCAAAGGGTTTTTACCTCTTCCCGGATAGTTAGCAGACGCGCTTCATCATGGGGATGCTTGAGAACGTCAGAAATCAGCCGGGCAATCGTCTTCATTTCTTCTTCCTTCATCCCCCGTGTGGTGACGGCCGGCGTGCCGATCCGAATACCGCTGGTGACCTGGGCATTCTTGGTATCAAAGGGGATCCTGTTTTTGTTGACTGTAATCCCCGTCCGGTCCAGAAGCTCCTGTGCGTCTTTACCGGAAATTCCCTGATCCGTCAAATCTACCAGAATCAGGTGGGTATCGGTGCCGCCGGAGACCAAGCGATAACCTTCTGCGGTCAAGGTAGCGGCCATGACCTGGGCATTTTTAACGATCTGGACCTGGTAGGCCATAAAATCATCGGTGAGCGCCTCCTGGAAGGCCACGGCCTTAGCCGCGATAACGTGCATCAGCGGCCCTCCCTGCATGCACGGAAAAACCTTGTTGTCCAGGGAGGCGGCAAACTCCTTTTTGCACATGACGATACCGCCACGCGGCCCGCGCATCGTCTTGTGGGTGGTCATGGTTACGAATTCGCACATCGGCACGGGAGAGGGGTGCAGCCCGGCCGCCACGAGACCGCCGATGTGCGCGATATCGGCCATGATTACCGCGCCGGCCTGGTCGGCAATCTCTCTGAATGGTTGATAATCAATGGTGCGCGGATAGGCGCTTCCTCCCACAACGATAAGCTTGGGTTTGTGCTTCCGGGCCTGGTCTGCCACCATGTTAAAATCAGTGGTTTCCGTCCGTCGGTCCACACCATAGGTAACTCCCTTGTAGATGCGTCCTGAAAAACTCACCGGGCTGCCGTGGGAAAGATGTCCGCCGTGGGCCAGATCCATGCCGAGGATGGTATCTCCCGGTTGCAGAACGGCAAAATAAACGGCCATGTTGGCCTGCACGCCGGAATGCGGCTGAACGTTGACATGATCCGCGCCAAAAAGTTTCTTGCATCTTTCAATCGCGAGGGTCTCGACGATATCCACATATTCGCACCCGCCATAGTACCGGTGCCCGGGATAGCCCTCGGCGTATTTATTCGTCATCACGCTGCCCTGTGCTTCCAGCACCGCCTCGCTCACGAAATTCTCCGAGGCAATAAGTTCCAGATTGCTCGACTGTCGCTCCGTTTCCAGATGAATGGCATAGGCAACTTCCGGATCAACTGCTTCTAAATTAGACATTTACGGTTTTCCTCCTGTAATTTTTTCTTCCCATTGCCTGATCTTGTCCAGGCGCTGCTGATGACGGCCACCCTCGAAAGGCGTGGCCAGCCAGCCCTTTAATATCGCCACCGCCATTTTCCCATCTGTGCGTCGGCCGGCGAGAGCCAGAATATTAGTGTCGTTGTGCGTTCGGCTGAGGCAGGCCATTTCCTCATCAAGACCTAAAACGGCGCGCACCCGGGGGAATTTATTGGCCAGAATGGTCATGCCCACCCCGGAACCGCAGACCAGGATGCCCCGGCTGAAGGCGCCCGTAGAAACAGCCATCGCCACCGGGCCGCCGAAGTCCGCATAGTCAACTGGGGAGCGATCAAAAGTCCCCTGATCGGCAACTTCCCAGCCAGCCTCGGCCAAATAGGATTTGATGACTTCCTTCAGGTCAAATCCCGCATGATCGGCGCCAATAATGATTTTTTTCATGCCTCACCCCGATAAATGGGATAAGTAAGTTTACGAAATTATCTCTTGCCGGAACAAGGCAAGAAATAATTTCTAACTTACTAACCAGTAAGCCTTCGTAAAATAAGCACGGCATTGACTCCGCCAAACCCGAAGGTATTGGACATGGCAACCTGCACCGCTTTCCTTCTCGCATGGTGGGGAACATAATCCAGGTCGCAGTCCGGATCAGGGCAGTCCAGGTTGATCGTAGGCGGAATAACACCCTTGCAAATAGCCTGGGTAGCCATGATGGCCTCGACGCCGCCGGCGGCGCCCAGCATATGACCCAGCATGGATTTTGTCGAGCTGATGGCCAGCACCTTGCTATGTTCCTGGAAAACAGCCTTGATGGCCTCTGTTTCATACCGGTCATTCAAGGGTGTGGCCGTACCGTGGGCGTTGATGTAATCCACCTCGGCCGGTGTTATCCCGGCGTCAACAAGGGCCGCCTTCATGCAGCGGGCGGCGCCTTCATGCCCCGGGGGCGGCGCTACCATGTGATATGCATCGCTCGTCAATCCGTAACCGATAATTTCCGCATAGATACGGGCGCCTCTGTGCCGGGCAGCCGACATTTCCTCCAAGACCACCAGACCGCATCCTTCCCCGATGACGAAACCATCCCGCCGGCTGTCAAAAGGCCGGCTGGCTTTTTCCGGCTGCTCATTCCGGGTGGAGAGGGCCCGCATGGCATTGAAACCCGCCACGGCCATAGGAGTGACGGCGGCATCGACGCCGCCGGCAATCATTGCCTCGGCGTAACCCCACGCAATCATCCGGACGGCATCGCCAATGGCGGAGGTTCCGGAAGCACAGGCCGTGGTGCTGCAATTGATCGGTCCCTTCGCTCCCAGTCTGATGGAAACGTGGCCGGCGCCCAGATTGGCCAGAACGGAGGGAATAACAAAAGGCGATACCTTCCCGGGGCCCGACCGGATGAGCGTTGCCTTTTCTTTTTCCAATGTGGCCAAGCCGCCGATTGCCGAACCGATGTAGACTCCCAGGCGCTCGGCATCCATCTTTCCGCCGGCCAACGCCGCATCCGCGGCCGCCATCTCGGCCGCCGCCAGGGCGTAGATGATAAAATCATCGAGGCGACGCAGTTCCTTTTTATTGACAAAAGCCAGGGGGTCGAAGTGTTTTATCTCACCGGCAATTTGGGTGGCAAAGGCGCTGCTGTCGAATTTGGTGATCGGGCCGATGCCGGATCTGCCTGCACAGACGGCCTCCCAGGTCTCCGCCACCGTGTTGCCCAGTGGCGTAACCGCGCCGAGACCTGTTATTACAACCCGCCGTCGCAATTGTTAAGTATTCCCCCTGCCATAGCTTATCCAGTTCATCGGGGTTACGCCGCTCCGCCCTTCCTAAGAAAATCTACTACATTTTGAATGGTGCGGATATTCTGCAGCTCTTCATCGGATATGGAAACACCGAACTGCTCCTCCATTTCCATGATCAATTCCATCAAATCGAGGGAATCGGCGCCCAGATCATTGATAAAGGATGCCTCAGGTACGCATTGCTCTCTGGTCACATTAAGCTGCTCAATAATAAGTTCTATGACTTTTTCTTCGAGTTCCATTTCCCCTCTCACATGTAAAGTCCGCCATTGATACGTATGACCTGACCGGTGATATAGTCCGCCTGGGGCGAGACCAAAAAAGCAATAACTCCTGCTACTTCATCTGGTTTACCCGCCCTCCCCAGCGGGATCTTTGATCTGATTTGTTCCCTTTCCTGGTCCGTCAGTTTTGCCGTCATGTCCGTTTCGATCAGACCCGGCGATACGGCATTGACGCAGATATTTCTGCTGCCCAGTTCCCGGGCCAGGGATTTGGTCAAACCCAGGATGCCTGCTTTAACCGCGGCATAAGCCACTTGCCCGGCATTGCCGGTTTCGGCAACCACGGATGCAACATTGACAATGCGCCCCCACCTCTGCTTGATCATGGGACGACTGACAGCTTGACAACAGTTAAAGGTACCTTTCAGATTGGTATCAACCAGACTCTCCCAATCTGCCTCTTTCGTCCGTGCAATCAAGCCGCCTTTCACCACCCCGGCACTATTAACGAGAATATCTATTCGGCCCTGATCCAGCAGAATATCCGCAACGGCGCCTATGACGGCCACCCGGTCTGCCACGTCAAAGGGACAAAGAGCACCCATGCCGCCGGCACTTTTGATCTCTGCCAGAGTCTGCTCGGCTGCTGCCTCCTGCTTGAGGTAGTTTATATATACAAAAATACCGGCATCTGCAAGTTTCATGGCCACAGCCCTGCCAATGCCCCTTGAAGATCCGGTAATGAGAGCTATTTTAGTGTCCCGTTGCATATCGTGGTGTCAGTGTTTGCCGCCTGCCCATCGGCAATATCGGACCAACGGCTGCCCGGCCTGTGCGCTCTTGCGGCCGGGGCGACTTGTCCTTCGACAGGCTCAGGACGAGCGGACCATAATACCGCTCATGGTGAGCTTGTCGAACCGCCTGCGAACGCATCAGGATTTCTTGTCTAAAGGCAAGACTTCCCGGCCTTTATAGGTACCGCAGTTCGCGCAGGCACGGTGAGAGAGCTTCGCCTGTCCGCACTGGGGGCAGGCATTGGCCGTGGGCGCCGTCAAAAAGTCGTGCGCCCGCCTCATGTTCCGCCTTGTTCTCGAATGTCTTTTTACGGGATTTGCCATATTTCTATCCTCTCCATCTTCTTCCGGCCTGTCCGGCCTCTCGGGAATTCATTAAAGCTTGATCTTTCTTAACACTGCCCAGCGGGGGTCAACAAAATCTTTCAGACAATCGCACCCGCCCCTGTTCAGATTGGTCCCGCATTGAGGGCAGAGGCCCCGGCATGATTCCCGGCAGAGTACCTTCATCGGTATCTGCAGAAGAACCTGCTCCGCGATCAGCGGGGCCAAATCAATTATTTCCCCTTCATAATATTCTATTTCCAAATCTTCCGTCTGGAGTTCGACCTCATCTTTGCCTGTTCCTGTTGCGGGCAGCAAAGTATAACTGAAGTCGGCCTTGACAGGAAATTGCGCCTCCTCCAGGCAGCGGGCGCAAGCTGTTGCCAGCACGGTCGAAAGGTGGCCGGTAAAAGAAAGATTCTGCCGATATCTCCTTATCGAGCCGGCAACATCGCACTTCTCCAAGGTAAAAGCAACTTGCTCGGCCTCAGCGATGGAGCCAGATAACAGCCCCCCGGCCAGAGAAAACTGAACACTCAACCCCTCTTCGGGTATGGTTATGACATTAATCTTCATATCCACCCCCCATCCCCATCGAATGTTTCATCGGTGTGAGTTGCGGAGTAGATTATAAATTGGGCCAGTTGTCAAGAATAATTTACTATTCTGCTTTACTGTGGTACAGTCCACAAACGTTACACCATTGTATTAGCCTGGAATAATAATAGAAAGGTACCGATATATGACACAAGCCGTGACACCCTCTCCCTCTGATTTTATCAGGGATATTATCGAGACAGACTTAAAGACCAACAAGCATCAAGGACGGGTAGCAACGCGCTTTCCGCCCGAACCGAATGGTTACCTCCACATTGGACACGCCAAGTCCATCTGCCTCAATTTTGGTATTGCCGCCCAATATGGTGGTACTTGCAATTTGCGTCTGGACGACACCGACCCCAGCGGAGAAAGCAAGGAATATGCGGATGCGATCATGCGTGACGTGCGATGGCTGGGCTTCGACTGGGGAGATCGTTTGCACCATGCCTCCGCTTACTATGAGAAGCTCTACCAGTACGCCCTGCAACTGATCGCTGCCAACAAGGCCTTCGTCTGCGAATTAAGCGCCGATGAGATGCGCGCCTACCGTGGGACATTGAAGGAACCGGGCCAGGAAAGCCCCTATCGTAACCGCTCGGCAGCCGAAAACCGGGAGATTTTCCAACGTATGCGGGCCGGAGAATTTGAGGAAGGGACATGCGTCCTGAGGGCCAAAATTGACATGGCCTCTCCCAACATCACCCTGCGGGACCCCATCATTTACCGTATTAAAAAAGAGAGCCACTATCGCACGGGCGATCAGTGGTGCATCTATCCGATGTACGATTTTGCCCATTGCCTCTCGGACTCCATCGAACGGATCACCCATTCTATTTGTACCCTCGAATTTGAGAACAACCGGCCGCTTTATGATTGGTTTCTGGCCGCCCTGCAGGTGGCAGATCGTCCGCAACAGATTGAGTTCGCCCGTCTGAACCTCACCTTCACGGTGTTAAGTAAGCGCAAGCTCATCGAATTGGTGGAAAAACATTTGGTCAGCGGCTGGGATGATCCGCAACTGCCCACCCTGGCCGGGATGTGCAGACGGGGCTTTACACCCGCGGCAATCCGCGACTTCTGTGAGCGCATCGGCGTGGCAAAAAACGATAGCCTTATAGACATGGCGCTACTGGAAAACTGTGTCCGGGAGAGCCTGAATGCCGATGCGCCGCGTGTGATGGCGGTGCTGCGACCGCTGCGCGTGGTGATTGACAATTACCCGGCAGGCCAGGTGGAAGAGTTCGATTGCGCCTATCATCCCCAGAATGCCTCCATGGGCACCAGAAAAGTGCCCTTCTCCCGGGAACTCTATATAGAACAGGAGGATTTCCAGGAAAATCCGCCTAAAAAGTATTACCGGCTGGCAGTGGGCCGGGAAGTCCGTCTGCGCTATGGCTACTTTATCAAGTGTGTGGGAGTTGTCAAAAAACCTGATACAGGGGATGTGGCCGAGATTCACTGCACCTATGATCCGGAGACGCGCAGCGGGTTCGCCCCCGATGGCAGGAAGGTTGCCGCCACTATCCACTGGGTGTCGGCGGCTCATGCCTTGCCCGCCGAGGTGCGTCTTTACGACCGGCTCTTTCGCGTCGCCGATCCTCTGGAGAACGGATCAGATATGATGGAGCACCTTAACCCGCAATCGTTGGAAATTCTCAAGTCCTGCCGTCTGGAGCCCAGCCTGGCCGCCGCGGCGCCCGGGGCCAGATTCCAGTTTGAGCGCTCCGGCTATTTCTGTGTGGATACTGGCGATTCCACGGCCCAAGCCCTGGTCTTCAACCGTACGGTCACGTTACGCGATGCCTGGACTAAAATAGCGGGCAGATGACGGGCCGCCGGTTTTAGCGGCTCGAATTATCTGCGATTGCCTGCATGATGCTACTCAATCCAGGAATTTGTTCAATCCTGTTTCGGGTTCTCTCCGAACCTACAAGAAGCGCTGACTCCGGCTCTTTTGCCGCTTCAAGAAACAGCACGTAGATATCAAACTCCCGATCCGTTTTATATGAAAATCCCCCCCATCCCCCCTTTACCAAAGGGGGATTAAGGGGGGATTTTCATGCTTCGTTGTGCCTGCGCCGGGCATGGGGGTTACTTCTTGATTGTATAATCTACTGCCGCTTCAACCCGGCGGTTTTTCTGCCTGCCCGCTTTCGTCTTATTGCTGTCAAGCGGCTTGGACATACCGTAGCCTTTGGCCGTCACGCGTGATTCTGCTATGCCGAACTTCTTCGTCAAATAGCTTTTAACGCTGTCGGCCCGTTTCGCGGAAAGCTTCTCATTAGGAACTTTGCCGCCGACATTGTCCGTATGTCCCTCAATAACCACTTTGAGATCTGGGTAATTTTTCATGACATCGGCAAATTTCTGAATTTCTTTATCAAACACGGGTTTTATGACCGCCTTGTTGGTATCGAACTCGACTTTGATGGTCGCCCGGCCTTTCTCGAACATTTCCTTGGCAACCGCTGCCGCTGCTACTTGTTCTTTCGTCTCCACTATGGCGGCCGCCGCCGGCGCTTCCGCTCGAACTTCCTGAAGCTGTTCCACCGGTGGTGGGGGTGGTGGGCAACCGTACTGATCCACCTTCACGCCTGCCGGCGTGCCGGGGCACTTATCGAGATAGTCGGGAACACCGTCCTTATCGGAATCGAGAGGACAACCGTCCTGATCAACCTTCACACCTTCCGGCGTACCGGGACACTTGTCCAGATTGTCGGTAACGCCGTCCTTATCGGAATCCAGAGGACAACCGTCCTGATCAACTTTGACGCCTATTGGCGTACCGGGGCATTTATCGTAATTGTCTGATACGCCATCGTTATCAGAATCAACAACGACTGGCGCCGTGGGCTGACTGGGGCCGCCGAAATAGATGGTTGCGCCCAGGGTGTATTCCACGTTGCTAATATTGTCATTCAACAGAATCAGGTGCCGTACGTCCGCACGGAGAGCTATATTACTGTAGAGGAAATACTTCAGCCCTGCCCCGTAATCAATGACACCATGATTCCGGTCATTCATCAGCTCGTGCTTATAACTGACGCTTCTGCCCCCCGCACCCACGGCAAGGTGTGGTGAAAGCCGGCGTTCCGGATAGAGGTGATAAAGGGTCTCCAGCCGGTACGCAAAAACATTGGTACTGGATGTTAAAGCCGGGTCGGAATATTCCGTTTTCAGATATTCAAAACTACCTTCCAGGCCCCAATTCCTGGTGATATCGTAACCTAAGCGGAGACCGGAAACCGCTTGGTTTTTCAGGCCCTCAGAGTCTTTTCCGAACGTGTATAGTCCGACAAAAGGCGTGAAGGAGTACGTCTTGGCCTTAACCTCTGCCAGGCCATTTGCTCCCATGATAAAGACAGCAATAAAAACAAATAACAAGCTTGTGATTTTTTTCATTATTATTCCTCCATTTCTCGACAAAATCATTACACGCTGAAGCTTTTTATGCGTAGGTTCATAGTAGCCAAAGGGCGGGGGAATATCAAGGTTTTTTTAGCCCTGCCAAATAGTCTTGACTCACCACCTGCTTTTTCCTATACTCAGCCCGTGGTTAATAACCTTTTGCGAGGTGCCCCATGAACCGGAGAAAATTTTTGCAGGCAACGGCAGCAGCCGGGCTTGGCCTCTCCCTGCCGCCCTCTCTATCGAATCTCGTCGCTGCCACGCCGCCGGCGAAGATAGACCTGGTTGTAGTGCAGGGCTCTTCCGCCGCGCAGATCACGCGGGCAGCCATAGAAGCCCTTGGCGGCATCAGGAAATTCATTTCCCGTGGCGATGTCGTCGTGGTGAAACCCAATATTGGCTGGGACCGCCTCCCCGAGCAGGCAGCCAACACGAATCCGGAGGTTGTCGCCGAGGTGGTGCGTCTCTGTATCGAAGCGGGCGCCAAAAAGGTCAAGGTATTTGATCGTCCCGTAAACGATGCCAGACGGTGCTACGTCCAGAGCGGCATTGCCGCCACGGCTGGCGCCGCCGGCGCCGAAGTGAGCTATATGGACGACCGGAAATTCAGGGATATGGAGATCAAGGGCATCGTCCTCTCATCCTGGCCGCTCTACACGGAAGTTATCGAGGCCGACAAGGTAATCAACATCCCCATCGCCAAACGCCACGGCGAGGCTAAACTCACTCTGTCCATGAAGAACTGGATGGGCGTCATGGGCGGGTCAAGGTATCGGATCCACCAGAAACTCGACGCCAGCATTGTGGATGTGGCGATGAAGATCAAATCCACCCTCACCGTGCTTGACGCCGTGCGCATCCTGACGGGGAACGGCCCCCAGGGCGGCGATCTCCGGGATGTAAAGCGCCTCGATACGGTCATTGCCGGGACCGATCAAGTGGCTATAGACTCCTACGGGGCCACGCTTTTCGGCATGAAGGGAAGTGACCTGGGTTACGTGCGTCTCGGGCAGGAAGCGGGATTCGGCAAAATGGATCTGGCCAAGCTGGCGATCAGAAAAATCTGAAACGGGATACTGAATGCGCAAAATATCGGCACGGAAATGGCGCATGATCAGCCAGGGGTTCTTTCTCCTGCTGTTTATCTTCCTTTTCATGCAAACCGAGTCCAAGGGGAATGACGAGCTGGGTTATCCCGTGCGTCTCTTTCTGGACTTCGACCCGCTTGTTTCCCTCACCACCCTCCTTGCCTCGCATGCGCTGCCGGCGGCCTTCCTGCTGTCGCTGGCCGCCATCGTTTTAACGATCGTGCTGGGCCGGGTGTTCTGCGGCTGGGCCTGCCCGCTGGGGACGATGAACAATATCGTGGGTTCTTTTCAAAAACACCGCCCCGGCGTTATGCCCCGGACCTGGTATCGGTTTAAATACTACGTGCTTATTTTCCTTGTTGTATCTTCCCTTTTCAAGCTGCAGTTTGCAGGCATCATGGATCCGCTGGCGCTGACCATCCGTTCCTTTTCCGTCACCATTGCCCCTCTTTTCAATTATTGCGTCCGCGCCGTTTTCGACGCCGCCTACACGGCCAATCCCCTGGACATCAGCGTGGTTTCCGAGCCGGTCTACGACGTTCTGAAAAAAACCTTCCTGTCTTTCACGCAGCCTTTCTACCGGCAGGGAATATTCATCGGTCTTATCTTTCTGCTTATTCTCGGCCTGAACCTCTGGGAACGCCGGTTCTGGTGCAAAGTTATCTGCCCCCTCGGGGCGCTGCTCGGCCTGCTTTCCCGTTACTCGTTCCTGAAGCTCAAGCTGAGCGAAGGCTGCAAGGAATGCGGGGTCTGTGCAACCGTCTGCCAGGGCAACGCGCTGCCGGACAAGCGTGATCAGTGGTTAGGAACAGAGTGCCTGATGTGCCGGAACTGCGATGATATCTGTCCCGCGGAGGCGATAAGCTTCGGCGGCCGACGAAAATTTGCCGCCCCGGCCCTGGATCTGGGCCGAAGACGGGTAATCGCGGCTGCGGTGAGCGGTGTTGTGGCCGTTCCTCTGCTGCGGACAACACCGTTTGCCGGTGCGGGCGGCCGCAACCCCTTGCTCATCAGACCACCCGGATCGCTTGAGGAAAAGGCCTTTCTCGCCCGGTGCGTCAAATGCGGCGAGTGCCTGAAGGTCTGTCTCACCAACGGCCTCCAGCCTACGCTCTTGGAGGCCGGTCTGGAAGGCATCTGGTCGCCTGTGCTCGTGCCGCGGCTGGGTTACTGCGAATACCGTTGCACCCTCTGCGGCCAGGTCTGTCCGACCGGTGCCATCAAACAACTTACCATGGGCGAAAAGGCCCGGACAAAGATCGGCTTGGCCATGATTGACAAGGGGCGTTGCCTTCCCTGGGCTCATGGCAGGCCCTGCATCGTCTGCGAAGAGGTCTGCCCCACGCCGAAGAAGGCCATCTGGTTCGAAGACGTTATAGTGACAGAGCGGGACGGCCGGAAGGTCTCCCTGAAGCAGCCCCACGTAGATCTGGAGCTCTGCATGGGCTGCGGCATCTGCGAGACCAAATGCCCCGTGCTGGGCACGCCGGCGATCAAGGTCACGAGCATCGGCGAGAGCAGATCTCCGGAGAATCAGTTGCTGCTGAAGTGATTAATTTTCCGTGTTTCCCGGCGTCGTGACGTGTTCATCGTGGCAATGGGACTTAATCTATGGTATAGAGGCTCCAAGATCATCGTCGGCACAGCCGGCATATAATCGCAAAGGAGGAAATAAAGATGAAAAGATTGAGGACGATCCTGTGTTCAGGTTTATTGTTTCTGATTGTATCGGGCTGCGCTTCCATCAACTACAACGAAATAGCGCCTAATGCTAATACATTCCAGCCCAAAGTCGCCGTCGTACTTCCGGCCATCAAGATGCCCGAAGGGACGGAACAGGACATTGATAAAGTGGCCAAGGCAATTTTTGATGCCGCTGTCGCAACCAAGCGCTTCGGGCGGGTCATAGATCCCATGACGGCCAAGTCCCAGATGTCCGATAATGGCGATCTGCAGAGCGCCGTGATGACCTACACGAATAAATTGAGGTCACTGGCGGTTTCCGATAAGGACAGCGCCCTGAAGATCGGCGAAATTTTACAGGCCGACACCATTATTGTGGGCGAAGTGAGTAAATGGGGCTATGGAATATATGCCGGCGAAAAGAACGGAGAAGTCGGGATGGCGATAAAAATGGTAGATGTCGCAACCGGCACTATTTACTGGAAAGCAGCTCACGCGGCCAAGGAAACATACTCCCTGTTCAAACCGGATCTTACGGATATGGCAACTAAACTGGCCAAAAAGATCTTCGAATATATGCCGAAACCAAAATAATTTCTGACTTACCGGGTAATTGCCGGGACATCATAGAAATTTGGGGCAGAGTCAACGGGACTGAAAATCCTCCGCCTGTTGAGTGAAAAAGAGTGTTCAAAATCCGAAATAGCGAATATATTGGGACAAAATACAATTACCGGTTTTCTCAACAGGATGATGAACAAACTCCTCAAGGATGGCATGATTACAAGGACTTTGCCGGATAAGCCTATGAGCCGATTACAAAAATATCGCATTACCCCTGCCGGGCTGGCGGAGTTAAGGCGGTTCCAGCAACAATGATACGGAGGCCATCGTATAAATACGGGAAGTTTCCCTTAATTTTTCAATTTTTTTGGTGATGACATTCCGATTTCCAGCCAAGACCCTCCTGCGATAGCCCTTTTTGTTTGCGCAAGCTCCTGACACGTTCCCCTATAAACAGTCGAATATCTTCCACGATACATTGCCCCCTCTGTAATTTTATAAGCTTAAAAGGGCATGGGGTCTATAAACTATAAATATCAAACAGGATTGATTTTAATATATATATGTAGTAAATGAGCCTGGAACATTGCCGTTAATGGCTGGTCAATCGTTTAGAACGCACGCAATTAGCCTCATTGTTAAGGCGTATGATAAAACTCATTACAAAACCTGATCCCCGCAGTAAAACAGGGCCTTTCGAGCTTCTACTCAACGACATTCAAAACTGTAAAGCTGATAGTACAATCTGCCCCGCGCTCAATACTCGTCAGTTTTATTTTGAGCCAAATAGTCAGACCGCTCCTTATTGGAAAAAAGAAGGCTGTTTTACCGAGCAAATTGATTATCGGCTGATGTTCATCTGCGAAAGCCCTGGGCCATCAGCTAAAGAAGGCAGTGCAGAAGTTCCGGAGCGCTGCTTTGGTTCTCCCGGTGACCGTTTCCAGAAGGTACGCCAACAATACGGCTTGGCTAATTGTTACATCACGAATACCGTCAAATGCGGAGTCCGCCAGGGTGGAAAGCATAGCCTGACCGAAGTTGAGGCATGCAGAAAATTCCTTGTGCGCGAAATCGATCTTGTTGAGCCAGCGATAATTGTTGCGGTAGGTGGGAACGCCTTCCAGACTTTGCGTACAGAAATTTGGGGGCATTTGAAAATAGCGCCCATCCTATACCAGATCACGCACTATTCAAGCCGTAGAAATGTATGGGATGCTTGGGATAGTGAATTTCCAGAGTTACTTAGGCTTTTAACGCGGTTACGTCCACGGGAAGAGTGGGGCGAAAGGAGAAATATCAAACTCAGCGACAAGCCATTAAAAATTGTTGGTGAAGAATGTGGTACCAGAATTGTTTCGGAATTGTTTAAGGCCGGTGACCGATATGTATTTTTTGACATCGGCTGGCCGGATGCTGCGCTGAATCCCATTCATTGGATTGGTAAGCTGGTATCCGAAAAGGATGGGGTTATGGTGTTCCAGGATGACACCCATGCAGACATTGAGCCCGAGCCCAGGACATATACGATATCTCCAATAACCACCAGGGACAAGTACTATAATGGAGGCTCTATGTTGGATGATGTCAATGAGTGGCGGCAGTGGCAGAAGGACAATGGCTATGGAGAAGAACAGGCCAAAGAGGTGCTCCAAGAAAGGATGAAGGGAAATGTGGATATTCAATAAGGATCTTCTGTTTCTAACTTAACAAAAAACGAACATTAAAAGCAAATAGCCTCATTAAATTAATATGATTGCCTATCATTTAACTGCCCTATAAATTTCCAACGCAAAAAGAGGGATTTTGTTTTAATGCCTGCTTTATTATGGTTTAAAAACCTATTTGGGAGAAGGGGCACACATTCCTGACAGGGTAAGGGAAATCCGGGGGCGCCTTGCCAGTTATTTTCGGAAACCATGATGATATTTTAAGTAATATCAAGTGGAAACACGAAGAGCTTACATGAGCATACAAATGAAAATCTTTTCCGACTATATCTGATCATTCTGTTACATCGGCAAGGGCATTGGCGATAAGATAAAAGAAATCTACGACATTGAAGATCTCTGGGTCAGCTATGAGCTCCATCCCGAGACGCCGCCTCCCGAGGGCATTCTGTTTTCTTGCCCCCGATAAAATCGCCTTGCAATATGCATAAAGATGTGTATGATCATTCCATGCAATTCACATGGCATGAAGCGTAGCGAAAAGCAAACATCAAAAAGCACGGCATTGATTTTGCCGATGCAAGCAAGGTTTTCGCTGGGCCTACTTTTACATTTGAGGACACTCGATTTGATTATGGGGGAACAACGCTGGATTACAATAGGTCTGTGCGACCTTTCGGTCGTGGTAATCGCACATACTGAAACAGAAGACGAAATCCATATTATCTCCATGCGAAAGGCGGAAAAACATGAACATAAAATCTTCTTCGAAAATCTCTGATGACGCCCCCGTCGTTACACAGGCGGATATTAATCGCGCCCGGTTCCGCGTCAACCTTCAGGATGCCCCCCGCAAGCAAAGAGTCAATATTATGCTCGACACGGGGGTGATTGCTTTCTTCAAGACCAAGGCCGGTGAGCGTGGGTATCAGACGCTGATCAATGAAACGCTTAAACGGTCGATACACCAGGAAGAAATTGAAACCCTCCTGCGCCGCATTGTCCGCGAGGAACTGGCAAGTTACCAATAATTGGGACCAGAATGATTTTGGACAGCCATTTATTTACGGTGAAATCCGGCGACGCCTTGCCAGTTATTTTCGGAAACCAGTATGATGTCCCCAGATTTCCAGATTTCACGCAACCAATTGAAAGGACAATTAAAGGAAGGATCAGTTGCTATGGTTCAAAAAGACAGGTTTCGACTGTTGTTCGGCGTATTCTTTTTAAGTGCATTTATTTTTGTATATCCTGCCTTTGTGGATAAGGTCTTAGGAAAAGAAGCGGCGGCAGCCTCGACAGCGGAACAAGGCCGCATCAAGCGCGCCCGATTGGCACATGAGCAGCGCTGGAACGACCTGGCGAGGAAGGCGCAGGCGACGCAGGATCAATGGGGTGTTACCGATGACAGCTTTTCTCTGAAGCAGGCAGTGACTGAAGCGAATGACCTGAAAAAAGAAATAGCCCACCTGAAGGGTCGCCTCGATGACCAGTATGGTGAGTATACGAGAAATCTGCAGGCCGCTTACACCCGGCAACGTGCCCTGACGAAAGCAAAGCTTCCGCCCAAAGCGTCCCCGAAAGATGCCGTGAAGACCACAAAGGAGTACAATAAGAGAATATCGGCCTATAAGCGTCAGGAAAAAGAAGCGGTGATGGAAAAGACCGCGGAAAAGCTCTTAATGGAGGAGAATCTGACGCTCGCCCGGGCGAAAGTGGAGTACCTTGGACAGCAGATCCGGCTGCTGGCGCCGTTCATCAAGCGCCTCCAGAACTTGCAGGATCGTAAATTCACCCTTCCCGAGGGAGGCGCCATGACGGTTAACCTGGGCGAACCGGATGCAGAGAACAACCGGTTCCCCGTCCATCTGCAGCACGGCGGTAAATCGTGGTCAACATATTGGAATTATACGGATAGTAATATCGCCATCGGCTTCTACCGAACGAGTATTTACCTGAAGGCCGAGGGACTTTTCCAGATCGAAGAAACGCCGGAACTCAACCCAAAGCTGACGGCGGCGCGGTTGACGCATCCGGAGACGAAGGAAACGCGCGAATTCGTTCTGGAAAATCCAAAAATATTAACCGAGATCGATCAGTTCGGCAAAATTAAGCAAGAGGAGGCAGCTGCGCAGGAGGCGAGTAAATTGGCGGTAAGATTGCTTGCCCGGAAGGAAATCGGGAAAGACGGCCGGTTTATCGCTTATGATGACGGGACAGTCCTTGATAGGGGGAGCGGTTTGATGTGGGCGGCAAAAGACAATGGGTCTGATATTAACTGGCAGGGCGCCAAGAGCTATTGCGAGAATTATCGGGGGGGCGGATACACAGACTGGCGGATGCCGACGCAGGATGAGCTGATGGGCTTGTATGATAAGGCTAAGGGTTATAAGTATGCCTGCGGAGATGATGCACATTTAACAGAATTGATTCGTCTTACCTGTTATTGGACGTGGGCTTCCGAAACAAGTGATTCCAAGGCTGCCTGCTTCCGTTTCGGTGGCGGTGGCTACCGTTGCTCGGGGCCCCCGTCTGGCTCCGGCTTCTCACGTGGACTCCCGGTTCGTTCCGGCAAATAGGCTATTTGGCACTTATCCTGTTCAGCGGGATCAGGATAACAGTTTTGTTACATATGAGGAATTGGGGACAGCCACTCATTTGCGGTGAACAAATCAGTGGATTAGGGTAAACATACCCCAAAAAGCCTGCCGAGGCAGACAAAGGGGGCAAAGAATTAGCAGGAAAATGATCGACGACTTCGTTAATTTGTTAATTATATCATGATAATAAGTAAGTTCCGCGCGAGGAACTGACCTGCACGGACAGGCCGTGACAGACGGGACATCAATAAGTTGTGTTGATGGGGAATCGAAAATGGGATTTGCGGTAAACCGGTCGAAAAATAATTTGCCTTTTGTCAGAAAAACTGATCTATATTCCTGACAAAATTGAATGGTGATGTGCCATGCAAAGCATTGATTCAAAAATACTTAGCAGGATTTATGGCTCCGGTAGGGGTGTTGTCTTAACCCAGGTCGTTTTCTGGACATTGGCAGCCGCGACGCCGTTGACAAGGTAATGTCGCGCCTGGTCCAGAAAGGCACGCTGCGCCGATTGGCACGCGGCCTCTACGATTATCCGACGCAGCACCCGATCATGGTCATTCTTGCGCCGAGTCCCGATGCTATTGCCCAGGCTCTGGCAGGCAAACAAGGTATCCGCCTCCAACCCTCTGGGGCATACGCGGCCAACCGGCTGGGTTTGTCCACACAGGTGCCCGCCGGGATTGTCTATCTGACCGACGGTCCCTCCCGCACGGTGCGGGTGGGAAATCAGGAGATTCGCCTCCAGCGGACTACGCCTCGGAGCATGGGACCAGCCGATCGTATCAGCGGTTTGGTCATTCAAGCGCTGCGGCACCTGGGCCAAAAGCATGTGGATGATGCCGTGATCCTGACCCTGCAACGCAAACTGAGTGATCAAGACAAGAGACGGCTGATGAAGGACATCGCCTATGCACCCGCGTGGGTGGGCAAGCATCTGCGGGAGATTGCCCGGGGAGAGGCCTGAATCATGGATCGGTTTATTCGACTGTCCGACGATGAGCATCGTCGCTACTTTGTGCAAACGGCAGAGCGGATGCGACTCAGTCCGCAGATCATCGAGGCAATCGGGGACGGGTTCACGTTTTAAAATCTATTTAAGCGGGTTTCGACCGTGATGAATATTAACCAATTGATCGGACGCGATGAGGGAAAAACGCTTGAGTTCAAGCGGGATCTCAGTTCTCCCCGCATATCCTGAAAACCTTGACCGCCTTTGCTAACACCGCAGGTGGCGTGTTGCTGATCGGTATTGAGGATGTCACAAAGAATGTTCTTGGGCTTGAGAATCCACTGGATGAAGAGGAACGGTTATGTAGTCTGATTGCCGACAGCATTGAGCCGCGACTTGCGCCCAACGTGGAATTGATAACTTGGCAGAATAAAACCTTGCTGGCCGTAGAAGTGTATCCCAGCGGCTCCCGGCCACACTGGCTGAAACGCGAAGGCCCAATGCAGGGTGTATATGTTCGGCTCGGTTCACCGCCGCTTTCGAAAACCGAGCCCACCGAACAAGTACAGAGATTATTGCTCTGTTTGCAGCGTCAACCATTGGCCGTCCGCGAGATCATGCAATCCTTGAAATTGAACCATCGGCCAACATTGCTTTACGATTATTTGAAACCTGCTATTGATGGGGAGTTTGTTGAAATGACCCAACCAGATTCCCCAAAAAGCCCGACTCAGAAATACCGGTTAACGAAAAAGGGGGAACGGCTTGCCAATGGAACTTAAATTCAAGAAATACGGAAATACGGGCAGTGTCTCTGTATTAAAGATGAAAGGAATTTCCCTGTGATGGAAAAAATCAGCCGCAACGAACCCTGCCCCTGCGGCAGCGGCAGGAAATACAAGAAGTGCTGCCTGCTGAAGGAAGATGAACTCACGTCCCGCCACCGGGAGGAGGGCACCGCGGTGTCACGCGCCCTTGACTGGCTGGCGCAGCATTACCCCCAACAGGTTTCCGAGGCTCTCGATACGGAGTTTTTCGGAGCGCTTGAAGAAACAGAGCGTGACCGTTTGAGCAAGTTATCACCGAGTCTTCAGGAGATGGTTCACATCAACTCCCACGAATGGCTCATCAATGACGCCTGTATTGAGGTGAAGGGGAAAAGGACCCCGGTGCGCGAGTTGCTCCTTGGTTCCGGCGGACTTCTGTTGGTTCCGGCGGGGCGGGAATGGATCAAGGACATGGGGGAGCGCCCCTTGAGCCTGTATGAGGTGCAGCAAGTAACGCCGGGCGTGGGAATAGAACTGGCCGACCTCCTGCGCCCCGAGACTGCGCCGGTCTGGATCAGCGAGCGATCAGCGTCGCGGTCCCTGGTTCGACTGGACATTTTTGGTACCCGCCTCATCCGGCGCGACAGCGGTTTCGTCATGTCCGGCGCCGCCTATCCGTTTGCCCGCGTCGAGGGACTGGCCTGCCGGGACGAGATCCTACGCGAAATGAAAGGAGTTTCCTGGAACTCTGACCTGGCCCGCGAAGTAGTAAGTTGCCATATCACCGACCAATGGCTTGAGGGACTTATTGCAAAACGTCCACTCCCTACACTGGTGGACACCTCCACCGGCGAGCCGATCATGCTGACTACCGACCATTACCGGGTCAGGGATTGGCAGGAGCTTGGGGCATTGCTCGCCCGGCAACCCGATGTGGAGGGTGACCGGAAGGAGGGGTGGGTGCGTTTTAACCCCCTGGAAGGGGAGATACGGCGGTCGCGGGCAGCACTCAATCCCAAAGGAAACGATACCCTGGAGGTCTTCTGCCGCACCCTGAAGCTGGCCGAAGATACGCGCCAGTGGCTGGAGAACCTTGCCGGTAAAGTTCTTAGCTACCAAATCAGGGAGATGGTCGATCCCCGCTCCGAGAAGGCTCTGGAGTCGGCCCCGGCATCACCGCAAGCGGAGATACCGCCGGAGATCGCGTCCCAACTCATCCACAACTACCTGAGTAAATTTTACGCCAACTGGACTGAGGAGATCATACCGGCTTTGGGTAACAAGACACCGCGACAGGCGATAAAAACGGAAAAAGGGCGCCAGGCGGTAATCGATCTTCTCAAGTCATACGAACATGGCGAAGCGCGCCGCGTCAAGAACCAGGGAGGGGAGCCGTTCGATTTCGGCTTTCTCTGGGAGCGTCTGGAGATAATTAAATGATCAATCGGGGACGGGTTCACATTTTATTGCCGAGCAAGCTTGGCAGCCTGCCGTCGAACCGCTCAACTTGCCGTGTTGGGTGGACCTGTATCGGAAAAAAACATTGTTTCAACGCCAGAAAAATACTCCAATTCACTTGACGATATGTCATAAATGACATAGGATGGATGGTGACGAGTCCGCACGATAAATCCTGGGTGTGGTTGCACGGTGAGGTGCAAACCGGCTCTGTATTTGAAAAGAAAACAAATCATACGCCGAAGCCGGTTACCGATGTATGCAAGAAGCGAATAAAAGAGTACGAGTCGTGAGCAGGAGGGTAAAGTCATGATGGAAAAAACCAAAAAGAATATGCTGGAGAAAAAGGGATGGAAAGTTGGAACAACAACTGAATTTCTTGGGTTATCGTCGGAAGAGGCCAGGTATATCGAATTGAAACTGGCGCTGAGTGAACATTTGAAGAAACAGCGTATGAAGAAAAAAATTACGCAGGAGCAGTTGGCCAAGATGATGAGTTCCAGCCAGTCGCGTGTTGCAAAAATGGAAACAGGTGACCCGACTGTTTCATTGGATTTATTGGTGAGATCTCTGTTGACTTTGGGGGCTTCTGAAAAAGATTTGGCAAAAGTCATAACGGCAGCAAATTAAAGGCTGCCCAACTGGGGAAATATGGGGAAATGTGGGGACACTCCCCGGATTAAATCTATAGATGAGTAGGTGCGTAGGGTCTTCCTCGTGGACAAAATCCTTTTGAAATCCGGGGACGCAATACTAATTTCTTCTGAATACAGAGAAGGGAGTTGTTCTGATGGTGACGGAAATAAACCGGCATCTTTACATTATTGCCGGTCCCAATGGTTCGGGAAAGACCACTTTTGTCCGGAGGTTTCTTCCCTATTATGCGGACTGCATTAATCTTGTGAATGCTGATTTGATTGCCGCCGGCCTTTCTCCGTTTTCACCGGACATAGCCGCCATCAAAGCTGGTAGAATAATGCTGGAGCAGATTCAAGAACATATTAACGCGGGCCATGATTTTGCTATTGAGACAACATTGGCGGGTAGATCGTATGTCAGATTGCTCAAGGATCTGAAGAAAAAGGGCTATAAAATCCATCTGTTTTATTTATGGCTCCATAAACCGGATCTGGCGCTAAAGCGCATTGCCGCACGCGTCAGAGCGGGAGGGCACGATGTACCAGCGGAAGTCGTAAGACGCAGGTATGCCAGAAGTGTGTACAATTTCTTTCACCTTTACAGGCAGTTGCTCGATTCATGGATGTTATTCGACAATTCGGCTGATTTACCCCGCCTGATTGCAGATGAAGAAAGTGGCCATCTAACAGTTATTGATGATAAGCTGTTTTCCGCTATTGAAAGGAGTTCCAAATAATGAAAGCAAAGACGCGTAAAATCGTGAAGGATATTCGTGATCTTCCCTTGAAAGTAAAGGCCGAAATGGCGTTGAAAGAGGCAGTTGCCGAGGCTATAGCCGAGCACAAACGACAGGGGAATCCCATTGCTGTCTGGCGGAATGGCAAGGCCGTTTGGGTACCACCGGAAGAAATTGTTGTGCCTGAAGGGTAAACGAAGGCAGAGATTATTGCGTAGTGAATCAAACCGTCTTTCGAAATCTCCCCGGATTACAGGAAAAAAGGAGCTCGGAAAATTGTTGACTTTAATAGGACAGAAAGATAGATTACCGGCCGAAGTCGGAAATAAGTAAATGCGTACCGCCATTATGCGGAAAGCAGCTTGGACAAAGGAGATGCAGATGAAAAAAACTTTTTCGCCGGTCGTGAAGACCGCTCAGGAGTTGCAGGACTGGCAACTAAAAGGTCTGAAGTGGACCGTCACGCACGCCTACAAAGGTTCGCAGCATTACCGGGCCAAGTTTGATGAAGCCGGCGTAAAACCGGCCGATATCAAAACACTGGCCGACATACAAAAACTACCGTTCGTCTCGAGCAAAGACCTCCAGGAAGGCTATCCCTTCCCACTCCGGAGCGTACCATTTAAGGATGTGGTGCGGATCCACGCCTCCAGCGGCACGACGGGCAAGAGAAAGATCCTCTGCTACACCGCCAAGGATATTGACGACTGGGCGGAGATGTTTGCGCGTTGTTACGCCTACGCCGACTGCACGCCTGAAGACAGAATCCAGATCGCCGTAGGATATGGCGTCTGGACGGCGGGCTGGGGGTTCCAGAACGGCTGCGAACGGTTCGGGGCCATGTCCATCCCGGCCGGCCCGGGCAATCTCGATATGCAGTGCCAGTTTCTCGAAGACTTCCAGACGACGGTCATGTGTTGCACCGCCTCGATGGGACTGCTCATGGCCGAGGAAATTGACAGGCGCGGTCTGCGCGGGAAGATAGCGCTCAAGAAGATGATCTTCGGCTCTGAACGGGCGAGCGACGCCATGCGGGTGCGAATTTCCGAGCTTTCCGGGGTGGCCGCGGATCAGCTATATGATATTCCCGGGCTCACCGAGCTCTATGGTCCGGGGACGGGTCTTGACTGCCGTCACCACCAGGGCATCCACTATTGGGCGGATTACTACATCCTGGAGATACTTGATCCTCAAACCCTGAAACCAGTGCCCCCCGGAGAGATTGGCGAAATGGTGGTGACCACGCTCCGGAAAGAGGGGGCGCCGCTAGTCCGCTACCGGACACGGGATTTGACGAGGATCATCACCACGCCCTGTCCCTGCGGAAGTATAATGCCCAGGCACGACAGGATTCTGGGGAGATCGGACGACATGTTCATCTTCCGGGCCGTCAACATCTATCCGAGTCATATTGATCAAATTCTTTCGCATATTGATAGCGTGGGGAGTGAATACCAGGTCATCCTTAACCGGCTCGAGAACGGCAAAGACAGCATGCTGATCAAGGTGGAGAGGGCCGGGGACGTCGCGTCGGGACACGATGACGGCCCGATCAGAAAGGCCATCGAACGTGACATAAAGAAGCAGATCATGGTGAGTTGCGATGTCGAGGTCGTGGATTATGCGGCTCTGCCGAGATCGGAGAGAAAAACCAAAAGGGTATTTGACAACAGAGACTGATAAAGGGGGTACATCGTGACGCATTTTGAATATCATAAGCCGCACACCATCAAAGAAGCGATCGCTCTGATGGGGAGCCTGGAAAATGCCAAATTTATCGCCGGAGGCACGGATATCATGGTGCTCATCAGGCAGAAAAAGATCGCCCCGGCGCATCTTGTTTCGCTCCGTAATATCAATGATTTCGCGCCTATCAGTAATAGCGGCGCGGGGGAAGGTTTGCAGATCGGGGGCGGTGTCACCTTTAGCGACATCGTGGCGAACGAGTTCATCCGGGAACGCTACTCGGCGCTTACGGATGCCGCGGGCCAAGTCGGCTCCCGGCAGATACGCAACGTGGCTACCGTCAGCGGCAACATCTGCAATGCCGCCCCGTCGGCGGACACGGCCTGCCCGCTTTTGGTCCTCGATGCCGATGTAAAGATAGCGGGGCCAAAAGGCGAACGCCAGGTTCACCTTGATGATTTTTATCTGGGGGCGGGCCGGGTGGATCTCGGGCCGGGTGAATTGGTAACGGGCTTTCATCTACCCGCTTTCGGGCAGAATACCGGTTCCGCCTACATCAAGCATACCCGCAGACAGGCCATGGATCTTCCCATGGTCGGGATTGCCGTGCGTGTAACCATCAAGATCGGCGGCAGTGAGATCGGCTGCAAAGATGCCTTCTGCACCATTGACAGCATCTCGAATATACTTAAGCGTCTGGAAGACGAGGAACTGCGCTGTGAAGAGGTGCGGATCGCCATGGGCGTGGTGGCGCCGCGACCGGTACGCGCCCGGAAAGCGGAGGCGGCGCTCCAGGGGAAGGTCATATCGGAAGCGCTCTTCGAGCAGATAGGCGAAATAGCGGCCACAGAGGCGCAGCCGCGAGACAGCGTCCGGGGAGAGGCAAGGTACCGGCGGGAAATGGTCAAAGTGCTTACGAAAAGGGCCATTCTGACTGCCGTGGACCGCGTACTCAGACCCGATGACATGATACATCCGGACAGATTGTGGTGAGAGGATAAAAAAATGAAGCGAGAAATGACGTTTAAGCTCAATAACGAAGAGCGCAAGGTAGAAGTTGATCCCGCGTGGACGCTGCTTTATGTGCTGCGGGACGTCCTGGAACTCATGGGTACGAAAGAAGGCTGCGGATATGGAGAGTGCGGCGCCTGTACGGTCATTATTGACGGCCAGTCCGTGAACTCATGCCTCTATCCGATTCTGGAAGCTGAGGGCCGGACCGTGACGACAATAGAAGGGCTGGGGGCGGCCAGCGGTGAACTACACCCGCTCCAGCAGGCCTTTGTCAATGAAGGCGCCGTCCAGTGCGGATTCTGTACGGCGGGGATGATCATGTCGGCCAAGGCGCTCATAGATGAGAAAGTAAAGCCGACGGAAGACGACATCAAGGAGAGCATTGCCGGCAATTTGTGTCGCTGCACCGGCTATGTGCAGATTATTGATGCTATAAAAACCGTTGCCGGTGGGGGGCGAACATGAGCGATCTGACTATGGTAGGGAAAAAAATCACCAAAAGGGACGCCCCTTTGAAAGTCACGGGGGGCGCCACGTACATCCAGGACCTGAAAATTCCGGGCATGCTCTACGGCGGGATTCTCTACAGCAAATACGCCCACGCGAAAATACTGAAACTTGACACCGCCAAGGCGGAGCGTCTCCCCGGCGTGGTGGCCGTCATCACGGCCGCCGATGTGCCCAATAATTTCAGAATTGGCATTATGAAAGACAATCCGCCGCTGAAGACGGGCCGGGTTCGCTCCACGCGCGATGAGATCGCTGCGGTGGCGGCTGTGAGCGCCGAGATTGCCGCGGCAGCCCTGGAGCTCATAGAAGTCGAGTATGAGGAGCTGCCGGGGATTTTCGATCCTTTGGAAGCGATGCAGGAGGGAGCCCCGCTCGTCCACGAGGAGATGAAGTCCAATATCCTGAAGATGCCCTGGAAGCTCATCTGCGGCGATGTGGAGGCGGCGAAAAAGGAGTCCGCTCATGTCGTTTCCGATACCTTCCGCACCCAGTGGGTGACGCACTGCTGCCTCGGAACGAGCGGCTGCATTGCCGTACTCGATATGAGCAACAACCTCACCATGTACAGCAACACGCAGATCCCGTCACTGGCCCAGAACGACTACTTTGAAGCGCTCGCAACCTTCGGATTCAAAGGCCGGCGGGTTCGGGTCATTCAGTGCGCCATCGGCGGCGGTTTCGGCAGCAAGCTGGATACCTATGCCTATGAATATATTGCCATTCTGCTCGCCATGAAGACGAGAAAGCCCGTCAAGTTAGTTTTCTCCCGGGAGGAGGAATTTTTTGCCACCTCGCCGCGGCAGTGTACGATTACGAAGATATCCCAGGGCTGCGACAAGGACGGCAGGCTCACCTTCCGGGAAATGGAGATGGTCCTCGATAACGGCGCCTACACGTCCTGGGGGGCGACGACGCCCTCGGTCATGATGATGCCCATCTCGTCGCTCTACAAGGTGCCGAACATAAAATACGTGGCCAAGTGCGTATATACAAACAACACCTATAGTCAGGCCATGCGGGGTTACGGCAACCCCCAGGCCACCTTTGCCATTGAATCATCGCTCGACCAGTTAGCCGAGAAGGCGGGTATTGACCCCTATGAGCTGCGTTTCCGCAATGCCAACGAACCGGGAGAGCTGACACCGCAGAATTTTAAAGTCACCTCCTGCGGGATGAAGGAGTGCATGGCTGAAGTCGCCCAGAGGCTCGACTGGAAGGGCAAAAAGGGAAACGGCAAGGGCCGCGGCGTCGGGATGGCTTCGCTCATCCATGTGGGCGGCGGCGCCCGGGTATATAAGTCCGACGGTTGCGGGACGATCATCAAAATGGATGACCACGGCAAGGTTGATGTCCTGACCGGGGCGACGGAAATCGGGCAAGGATCGGAGACGGTCCTGGCGCAGATCGTGGCGGAAGTGCTCGGCGTAGCCATTGACGATATCAACGTTATCAATAACGATACGGACGTCTGTCCCTGGGACGTGGGAGCTCATGCGAGCCGGTCCACCTTTGTGGCCGGGAATTCGGCTTTGGGCGCGGCACAGAAGATCAGGAAGCAGATGCTGGCAGTGGCGGCCAAGAATCTGGGTGTAGACCCGGCAGCCCTGGACATAAAAAACGGCGTCGTCTTTTCCACGCAGGATAAGGAAAAGAGCATACCCCTGTCCAAGGTGCTCAGAAAGGTCCATTATGCTCCCGGCGGAAACATGTTCACGGCGGAAAATTTTTACGATCCGCCCAACGAGAATTTCGACAAGGATTTTAAGGGCAACCTTTCCGTCGCCTACGCCTACGGCGTTCATGGGGTGGAGGTAGAAGTGGACCGGGAAACCGGACAGGTTAAAATACTCAATTATATCGCGGCCCACGATGTCGGTAAGGCTATTAATCCCATGCTGCTGGAAGGCCAGATATACGGCGGCGGGCTAATGGGGATCGGCTACGCCCTCGGCGAGACCATGATCTATGAAAAGGGGCGCCTGAAGAACGGTAACTTCTTAGACTACAAGATGCCTACCGCCAAAGATGTACCGCCGGTTCAGGCCGTTATCGTGGAGACGGACGAGCAGGCCGGGCCCTTCGGGGCCAAAGGCATCGGGGAACCGGGGCTGGTGCCCACGGCGCCGGCAATTGCCAACGCCATTTATGATGCCGTCGGCGTCCGGATCAGGGACCTGCCGATTACTCCGGAGAAGGTGCTCCGGGCCCTGCAGGAAAAGGCGCAGGCCGACGCAACAAGGAGTGGTACATGAAGCTTCCATCTTTTGAGTACCTGGAACCGGCCACCGTCAAGGAAGCCTTAGCGATGCTCGATACTTACCAGGACAGGGTGGCAATAATCGCCGGCGGGACGGAGTTGGTCAATCGCCTGAGGTTGCGGCTCATCAGCCCCGACTACGTCATGAATATCAAAAAATTGCGGGATTTGGAGGGCATCGGCGCACGGGAACAGTCAGTTGTCATTGGCGCCAATGTCACTATCAAGGAAATCAGCGCATCATCTCTTTTTCGAGAGAAATACCAGGCCATTGCGGAGGCTGCCTCACAGGTGGCCGCCCCGCCGCTGGCTCAGATGGGGACGGTCGGGGGAAATATCCTGCAGAATACGCGGTGCCTGCTCTACAACCAGTCCGGGATAGTGTTGAAGGGACTGGCCGTATGCCACAAAAGGGGCGGCGCGACCTGTCTGGCCGTCAAGGGCAGCAAGCGCTGTTTCAGCGTCTATCAGGGCGATATGGCGCCGGCGCTCATGGCTTTTGATGCCCAATGCGTCCTTGCCAAGAGCGGCTCCCAACGCACCATTCCCCTCCGGGAGCTTTTCACCGGACAGGGCACAAAACCTTTCTCCATAGAAAACAACGAGCTGCTCACGGGGATCATCGTCCCGCAACAAAGCGGCGCCTACGGTTCTGCGTACCGGAAACTCCGGCTCAGGGGCAGCATTGATTACCCCCTGGCATCGGCGGCCGCGCTTTTAGCGATCGGCAGTGACAGGAAAATTGCCGTCAGCCGTCTCGTCATCGGCGCCGCCGGTTGCGCGCCGAAGGTTGTCGAGCGGGCCTCGGCAATGCTGCTCGGGAAATTGCCCGAGGAGGCGGATTTCAAAGCCGCCTCCGATCTGGCCTATGGGCTGTCGGAAGGTGTGGACAATCTCGCCCTGCCCGGTGATTACCGGCGGAAAATGGTACGGGTGCTCTCGCAAAGGGCCCTCGCGGGAGCCTGTACCGATATGAAGAGGGGGGAGTGAAATGAAGGAGATGAAGCGATATTCCCTGACCCTGACGGTGAATAATGAAGCCCATAAGGTGACGACGTCGCCGAACCGCACCCTGCTCGAAGTGCTGCGCGATGACCTCCATCTCACGGGCGCCAAAGAGAGTTGCGGCGAAGGCGCCTGCGGGTCCTGTACGGTGCTGGTGGACGGGCAGCCCGTGCGCTCCTGCCTGACACTGGCCGTGGCTATGGAAGGCAAAAAGATTACCACCATCGAAGGGCTGGCCCAGGGGGGTAAGCTGCACCCGGTCCAGGCCGCCTTCGTAGAGCAACACGCAATCCAGTGCGGCTTCTGCAGCCCCGGGATGATTCTTACCTCCCAGGCGCTCCTGAACAATAACCCTAACCCTGCGGAAGGCGAGATCCGCCGCGCCATATCGGGCAATGTCTGCCGGTGCACCGGCTATGCCAAGATCGTCAAAGCCGTCCAGTCGCTGGCCGGGGAGTGGAGGTAGGCTACATGGAAAAATATACCCTGCTCGGAAAAGATATGAAACGGATTGATACGGCCGCCAAGGCCACCGGAGAGGCCATCTTCTCGGCGGATATCTCCCTGCCCAGGATGCTGGTCGGCAAGGTGCTCCGCTCGCCCCATCCCCATGCGCGGATTCTGGCGATTGACACGTCAAAGGCCGAAAAACTGCCGGGAGTCAAGGCGGTTATCACGGCCAAGGATATGTGCGGCGATAAATGGGGGGTGTTCAGATACACCCAGGACCAGCAGTTTCTCCCCACCGAGAAGGTCCGCTATGTGGGCGAAGAAGTAGCGGCGGTCGCCGCCGACGATGAAGATACGGCTCTGCAGGCCCTGGCGCTCATTGACGTTGAATATGAACTCCTTCCGGCCGTCTTCACCATCAAGGATGCAATGGCCGCCGGAGCGCCGCAGCTCCACGATGCCTATGCCAATAATATCAATGTGGAGGTAAAGATTGATGTCGGAGACATTGAAAAAGGCTTCAGCGAATCCTTCTTAGTCAGGGAAGATACGTTCAGCGCCCCGGAGGATACCTATTGCCAGACTGAGCCCTATGCGGTCGCGGCCCAGTTTGACCGGGCGGGCAACCTCGAAATATGGATGCCCAACGCCGGCCCTCACATGAAGTCCAAGCCACTGGCGAACGTCCTGAAAATTCCCCTGAACAAGGTAAGGGTACGCAAAATCGCAATCGGCGGCGCCTTCGGAGGCCGGTCGGAAATATCGCCCGCCGATGTGATCTGCGCCTTCCTGGCGCGGAAAGCCCACCGGCCCGTCAAGATTGTTTACACGCGGGAAGAAAATACCGTAGCCACGCGGCAAGCCCACGCCTTGGTGACGAAAATTAAAACCGGCGTGGACCGGGAAGGGAAGGTCCTGGCGCGGGATATCACCTGTTATATGGACGGCGGCGCCTACAGCTCCACGGGCCCCATCGCCGTCTCCGTCCCATTTCTCTGCCTGGAACAGGCCTACCGGATGGACAACGTCCGCTACACGGGCTACCGGATCCTGACCAACAAACCGATTCGGGGCATGTACCGCGTTCATGGCCGGGCCTTTTCCTGCGGTATTGATGTGCAGTTAGACGAGATGGGCGCAGAGCTGGGTATTGACCCGCTCTCGATGCGTCTGCGGAATGCCCGTCAGGCCGGGGACTATACCCCGACCAAGTCCTACGTGGCCAGTTGCGGTATGACGGAGGCGATCGTCAAAGCGGCGGAGAAGTCGGGCTGGAAAGACAAGTTCGGCAAGCTTCCCCCCTGGCACGGCATCGGCATCGGCTGCAACTCTGTGCAGACAGGGTTCCCTATGGGAATCAGGGGGGGCTCCCAGGCCTTCATCAAATTGAACGAAGATGGCGGGATTACGGTCATCACGGGGATCGTTGATAACGGTCAGGGCAACGACAACATGGTGGTCCAGATTGCCGCCGAGGAGCTCGGGCTTAGCCCCGAAGATGTTCAGCTCATCAGCGCCGATACGGAAGTGACCCCGAGCGACCCCGGCTCCTATTCCATGTGCGAGACCTTCGTCGGCGGCAATGCGGTGCGGCTGGCGGCGCAGGATGTGAAAAAGAAGCTCTTCCGGATTGTGGCCGGCGAGCTGGGTGTGGGTGAAGATGACCTTACCGCCCGGGACAGGAAAATCTTTGTGACCACCAATCCCGCAAAATCGCTGAACATTGACAAGGCCGTGCGGATTGCCCTGAGCCGCAACGAATCAATCAGCGGTGAAGGTTCCTACTGGCCGGCGGTTGATTCCAAGCGCGAATGGGTGAAAAACCCCTACGGTCAGCTTTCGGAGGCCTTTTCCTTTGGCGCCGTTATAGTGGAGGTGAAGGTGGACCCGGAAACAGGGCAGGTGGAGGTGCTGGAGGCAACAGCCGCCCAGGATGTGGGCTTCGCCCTGAACCCGCCAATCATCGAGGGGCAGTTCGAAGGCGGTGTCGCCATGGGCGGTCAGGGAGGAATGTTGACCGAATTCCTGCAATGGCACGAGGGGCGGGTGCTAAACCCCAGCCAGCTCGGCTACTTAGTGCCGCTGGCGATAGATATGCCGCCGATCAACAACATCATTGTGGAAACCATTGATCCCAAAGGGCCTTACGGGGCCAAGGAAGCAGGCATGTCCGTTGCCATGAGCGCGGCGCAGGCCTACTGCGGCGCCATCAGCAATGCGGTGGGGGTCTATTTCCACGATTATCCCATCACGCCGGACAAGATCGTGCAGGCCATCGAGGAGAAAAAAGCGGCGGGAAGGTGAAACCCTCATGACGGTACGCCGTCACAAAGGACAAAGAAAATCTCCCCTAACCCCTCTTTGCCAAAGAGGGGAATCCTGAAGTCCCCCTTCAGCAAAGGGGCACAACTTACTTCCCCCTTTAGCAAAGGGGGATTGAGGGGGATTTGAAATGTGTTTCACGGATGAAAGGGTGCAGAGATGAAAATCGAGAAGGTTGATCACATTTGCTTTGCCGTAAAGGACCTGGAAGCGACCAAAAAAGTCTACAAGGACGATCTGAATCTGGAGCCGGCTTTTGAGTATGTTGCCGCTTCGGAAAAGATAAAAGTGGCGCGGTATTTAATCGGCGAGGTGGCCGTGGAGCTTATGGAATCAACGGCGCCGGACGGCGAGGTTGCCAAATTCATCCATACCAAAGGCGAAGGCGTCTTCCTAATATCCTATAAGGTAGATAATCTTTCCCAGGCCATGCATGAGCTCCAGGAAAAACATGTCAGACTGATTGACAGCAAGCCCAGAGAACTCTTCGGGACCAAGTATGCCTTCGTCCACCACCCCGATAAACTCAGCGGGGTGCTGACCGAACTTATTGAAGGCGAATTCGATATCAACAAAAAATAATTATCAGACTTACTAAGGAGGTTCAAGAATGCGGGTATTGGTAATGGGCGGTTTGGGCGGCATGGGTCAGGGAGTCTCCCGTGACCTGATCAAGCAGGATAAGATCGAGAAAGTCATTCTCGGTGATATAAATACGGATCCGAGCAGAATGCAGGATAAGTTGCGGGCCAGTGATAAGATATCGCTCATTAAAATTGATGTCAACGATCACCAGGGCATGGTCAGCGAGATCAAGGCGGCCGACGTGGTCATCAACTGCGCGGGACCATTCTACAAGACGGCCGTGGCGGTGGCCAGGGCGGCGGTGGAGGCAAAGGTCAACTATATAGATATTTGCGATGACTATGAGGCGGCAGAGATCCTTTTTGCTTCCGATATTGACGGCGCGGCCAGGGCGGCCGGGATCACCGTCCTTACCGGTATGGGATCGGACCCGGGGACCAACAACGTCATCGTGCAGTGGTTTGCCAACAAACTCGATCGCGTGAACGAGATCGCCCTGTTTTGGGTGGTGAGCATCGCCGAGCTCGCCGGCGCCGCCTGGGATCACAGCCTCCACATGACCATCGGTCAGATTCCCCAGTATATAGATGGCAAGCTGGTGCATGTAGAAGGCGGCACGGGCATAGAGACCACCACTTTTCTCGAACCGCTTGGCACCTGCCAGGTTTGCTATGTGGGCCATCCCCAGCCGCTCACCATGCCCCGCTACATAAAAGGGGTGAAGCAGGTCGTCATCAAAGGCGCGCTCATCCCCGGCTGGGTGGACAAGCTCATCAAGGAGCAGAAAGATACAGGCTTCCTCAGTAAGGAGCCGTTAGATGTGAAGGGGACAAAAGTTACCCCCTACGATCTGACTTTAAAGCTTTGGGAGGCCATTCCCAATAACAGAGACCGGGGGCCCCAGTCTTCAGGCCTGAAAGTGATCGTCAAGGGAGAGAGAGGCGGCAACCAGATTACCTACACGGCCGACATGGCGGGCCGGATGGCGCCCGGAACAGGGCTGCCCGCCTCTATCGCCGCTCTCATGCTCGATGCCGGCGACGTTACGGTCAAGGGTGTGGTCGCCCCGGAAGGCTGCATTGATCCGGAAAAATTCCTCACGGCATTGCTGCAAAGAGGCGCCAGAATACATCAAACGGAAACGATCACATCTATGCTGACAATTTAGCCTGAGCCAGGCATTTAGAAAGGGACATTTCATGAAAACCATTGAGAAACTGAATATAACGAAGAGCCAGGAACTTTTTGCCGAGGCAACAAAATTAGTTCCCGGCGGCGTCCTGGGCGCCCGGAAGCCCAGCGATTTTATCGAGGGAGAATATCCGATTTTCCTGGAATCGGGCCAAGGCAGCAGGCTAACGGACGTGGACGGGAATGAATATATTGATTTCCTCTGCGGCTATGGGCCGATTATCCTGGGTTATCGGGAGCAAGAGGTTGATGAAGCCGTTATCAGGCAAATAACCGACAAAGGCTTCTGCTTCACCCTGACCCAGCGTTATCAGAATCAGCTCGCAAAGAAACTGCGCGAAATCGTCCCCTGTTCAGAAATGAGCATTTTTTTAAAGACCGGTTCCGATGCCACTACGGCCAGCGTCCGCATAGCGAGGGCCTACACTAACCGGATGAAGGTCATGCGCTGCGGCTACCACGGCTGGCATGACTGGTGCGTGGAGATGAAGGGGGGCATTCCGGAAAAATTCTACGAGGATGTCTATGAATTCCGCTACAACAATCTTGCTCAGATCGAGGAATTGATGGCTATACATGGCGATCAGACGGCGGCCATCGTGATGACTCCGTTTGGCCATCCCAACCATCAAAAGATGGCCGAACCCAAGCCCGGGTTCCTGGAAGGGGTTCGAGAGCTCGCTAACAGGTATGGCGCGGTATTGGTCTTTGACGAGGTCCGCACGGGCTTCCGGCTTGCCATGGGTGGAGCGCAGGAACTTTATAAAGTCACACCCGACCTCGTGGTGCTGGGCAAGGGAATGGCCAACGGCTATGCCATCAGTGTCGTCACCGGGAAAACCGATGTAATGATGGCCGCAGCCCAGAAGCTTTTTATCTCTTCCACCTTCTTTCCGAACAGCGATGGCTACGTTGCCGCTATAAAAACCATTGAAATATTGGAACGTGACAACGTCCTGGCCAAGATATGGGAAAAGGGCGGCCGTTTAATGAAAAGAATCCAGGCCATCATTGACAAATACGACGTCGGCGCGGAATTGACCGGGGTGGCGCCCATGTTTTATATAACCTTCAAAAAGGATGAAACGGATACCCATCGCGCCAGACGCGATGATTTTTACACCCAGCTTATCCGCCGGGGCATCTTCTTGCACCCGCACCATCATGGCTATATTTCTTACCGGCACACGGAGGAAGACCTGAACACAACGGTTCAGGCCATAGATGAGGCGATGGCCTACGTAAAGGACAAATATCTGAAAAAACCCTGACCTGCCTTCCTCAAACAGTCCGGAAGTTGAGTTAGAGAGAATTTATCAATGAAAACCGATCTATTCTACTATACGGGCACCGGCAATTCGCTCTGGACAACCAGGATGCTGGCAAAGGAGATGAGCGGGGCAGAGATCGTTCCGATATCGAGCACTACTGGGAATCCGATCGTGAGTGGGGCCGAAGCGATCGGGATCATCTTCCCCGTCCACATCTGGGGGCTGCCGCGCAGAGTAATTGCTTTTGTAGACGCGCTGGAGAAAAAAGGGTCCCGGTACTATTTTGCCGTCGCCGTCAACGCGGGTCAGGTCGCAGCCACATTGATTCAACTTTCGAAACGGATGCAGGCACGGGGATTATCCCTTTCCGCCGGATACGAACTGGTAATGCCGTCCAACTATATTCCCTGGGGCGGCCCTGGGCCGGAAGAGGAACAAATCCGTCAGATCGAGGGGGCACGAAGCAAGATCAGCCGGATCGCCGCCGGCTGCGCGGCCAGAGAGAAGCGACCGGTAGAGAAAGGCCCCTTGTGGCAGAACATCTTGTTTACCGGACTTAACCGGCTCTCCTTTTCCCGTGTTCCCACAATGGACCGAAGCTTTTGGGCCGACGAAAGGTGCAACGGCTGCGGCATCTGCAAGGCGATCTGCCCATCCGGAAACAGCGCCCTGCCAGGTGACAGACCCGCCTGGCTGCACCACTGTGAACAGTGCCTCGCCTGCATCCAGTGGTGTCCGCAGGAGGCGATCCAGTTCGGCAAGAAAACTCCCCGCTACAAGCGCTACCACCATCCGGAGATAATCTTGCGGGACATGCTCGCCGTTACGCCGATGCGATAATCGCCGAAAGTCTGCCCCAAGGTAGGATAAACATGAAAAACCTTCTGGCCCCCATCAGCGCAATCTGTATATGCTCCATTTTCATCGGCTGTAGTCAGGAAAGTCTCATCTTCTACCCAGAAATCCTGCCACCAGGCTACTCTTTTACCTTTTCCGGGCCATTTGAAGAAGTGACCGTGCCCGTGGATGCGGCAACCTTGCATGCACTCCTCTTCAAGGTAAAAAATCCCCGCGGGGTCGTTCTTTATTGGCACGGCAATGCCGGTAGTCTTAGTTCCTGGGGCGCCGTGGCCACGGATTTCACTTCCAGGGGCTATGATGTCATGATTCCGGACTACCGCGGCTTCGGCAAGAGCAGCGGGAAGATCACGAGTGAAAAACAGTTGCTTGACGACGGCCTGGCCGTCTATCGCCTACTGACAAAAACCTGGCCGGAAAACCGGATTATTGTCTATGGAAGATCGCTTGGAACGGGTGTCGCTACCTACGTTGCCCAATCGGGGAAGCCCCGGATGCTCATTATGGAATCGCCTTTCCTGAGCCTTATAGATCTGGCATCCTATCATTACCCGTACCTGCCCCGACTGATCTTGTCCAAGTTTCTTAGATATCCGCTGAGAAACGACCACCGGATCGGTGAGGTCGCATGCCCTGTATATCTATTTCACGGAACAAGAGACGACATCATTCCTTTCGATCACAGTGTCCGGCTGGAGAAACTGGTCCGCACGTCGCGCCGCCTGATCCGGATCGAGGGGGGAGGTCACAACGATCTGAGCGATTTCGGTACATTTGACCGGGAACTGGGCCAGATTCTCCAGTAGCCGGTCCATTTATCCAGAGGAAAATTTATTGCAACCAGGACTTCAAATCCAAGTAGCTATTTTTTTGATCAAGGTATATTGCCGAGTACCAGATGAAATGTGGCACTTTTGGGGGATGAGCAGTGTTGAGCATGGCTTCCTGAAGTCAGTAAAACGTCAGTCTTGAAGAAAATGCTTGATTTCAATCGGTAATAAATGCTGCTGCTTTCTCAGCGAAGCTAATTTGAGGCGAGAAGTGTACCTTGATTGTGCTCAAATATGACCTGTTGCCGAGTGACTCGAACAAAAAGTGATCTGATTTCTCAAAAGGGCGGTCACCGATCCATCTTTCTTACCCTGTCGCATCGCCGGCCCCTGCTTTTTGATGCAAAATAGATAAAAAATATCCCTTGACAACCAAAAACGGCCACCCTACACTCCAGCTATCGAAAAGCAATGTCTTATCAATCAATCAAAAACATGGAGGTGTTTATGAGTGCGTTACTCCTTGCCCGTATCCAATTCGCCTTTACGATAGGCTTTCATTTTCTTTTTCCTGCCATGACATTGGGTACCGCCCTGATCATCCTCATATCCGAAACCATGTATCTTGTCAAAAAAGATGAAATTTATAAAAAGGTAACTGATCTTCTCGCCAAACTGCTCGGGCTGATTTTTGTAGTAGGAGCGGCAACCGGCATCACTATGGAATTTTCTTTTGGTACTAACTGGTCGGGATATTCAAGGGCGGTAGGAGATATCTTCGGGCCAATACTTGCAGCCGAAGGCGTGATCGCTTTTTTTCTAGAATCAGTATTCATCGGTGTGCTAGTTTTTGGCAGAAACAAGGTATCCGCGAAAGTTTACTGGGTAGCGGCGCTTCTGGTATTTTTAGGTGGCCACCTTTCCGCTTTCTGGATAGTAGTCGCCAATTCATGGATGCAGACTCCCGCGGGCCACGCAATAAATGAAGCGGGCAAAATAGTCCTGACCAGTTTTACCGATGCTGTTTTTAATCCATCAACAATCATCAGGTTTTGTCATACGGTTGTGGCTTCGTGGATGACCTGCGCGATCATGATCGCGGGAATTGCCGGATACTATGTAAGAAAAGGATTGCATGGCCAGACGGCCAAAACAATGCTGAAAATTGGCATAATTCTTTTTGCCATCACACCGATATTGCAACTGGCAACAGGACATATTCATGCAGTGGAAGTCATCAACAGGCAGCCGGAAAAAGCGGCAGCTATGGAGGGTCATTTTGAGACTGCCAGAGGTGTACCTCTTTATATTGTGGGGTTTGTTGATGAGCAAAACGAAAAAACATATGGAATTTACGTTCCCAAAGGTTTGAGCTTATTATACAACTTTGACTGGAACTCGGAAATAAAAGGATTGAAAGATTTCCCCAAAGAAGATTGGCCACCTGTTAATTTTGTGTTTCAAGCCTACCATATAATGGTGGGGATAGGCATGCTTGCCATTGCCTTGGGATTACTTGGCGTGTATCTGCTTTGGACTAAAAAAATCTATGAGAATAAATTATATCTTTTCATGCTGCCCTTTCTGATACCGCTACCGCATATCGCTCATGAGACAGGATGGATCGCGGCGGAAGTAGGCCGGCAGCCGTGGATAATCTATAAACTGATGAAGACCGCTAAGGCCGCATCGGTTATCGTAACATCGGGTGAAATAGCTTTCAGCCTGATTATGTTTTTCCTGATTTATCTGCTCTTGGCGATAATATTTATCATGCTGTTTGTAAAAATTGTTAAAAAAGGTCCGTAAGCGTAATAAATACCAATATGGGGGAATACTAAATGGATACTATACAGAACTATCAAATGCTCTGGTTCGTTCTAGTTTTGATACTGTTTATCGGCTACTCCCTTTTAGATGGATTTGATCTGGGCGTGGGAGCGCTCCTGCCTTTTCTCGGTAAGACCAAAGAGGAAACGGATATACTGATCAATTCTATCGGACCTGTCTGGGATGGCAATGAAGTCTGGCTGATCACCGGCGGTGGCGCGCTATTTGCGGCCTTCCCCCAAGCTTATGCCACGGCCTTTTCCGGCTTTTATCTGGCGATGATGCTTGTTTTATTCGCCCTGATTTTTCGGGCTGTCTCGATGGAATTTCGCGCAGGTGACGAGGGGCGAGCCTTGCTCTGGGAGAAAGCCTTTACTTTCGGCAGTGGCCTTGCCGCTCTTTTATTTGGCGTAGCGCTGGGGAATGTTGTTTATGGAGTGCCGCTGGATAATAAAATGGAATTTACCGGAAGCTTTTTCACCCTGTTAAGACCAGTTCCGCTATTCTTTGGCATCACCGGGCTTGCCGCTATTCTCCTGCAGGGAGCGTCTTACGCAGTGATGAGAACCGAAGGCGAATTGCAGAAGCGGTCTTTTCGCGCAGTTAGCATTTTGGTCTGGGTTAATCTCATCACCGCAATTGCTTATTTTGTGACCCTGGCCTTAACTTTTCAGTGGCTTACGTCAAATTGGTTATTCTATGTGGCGATGCTCTTTACGTTGCTAGGGCTTGCGGGAATTTTCTTCTCTATCAAAAAAGAAAATGACTCCGCCCCGTTTTGGGAATCGTCATTTTCTTTTATCGGGCTGTGGCTTGCGGTTGCTATGGTTCATTTCCCCAATTTGATCAAAGCAAGCAACGATCAAAATTTAAGCATAACGATTTTTAACAGTTCCACCGGTTTGCAAACACTAAAGGTCATGAGCGCTATTGCCCTAATCGGTATGCCGATTGTCATTGGTTATACCATCTTTGTTTACCGGATTTTTAAGGGGAAGGCTAAATTATCTGACCATTATTGAAAAGCTTTTCCAGAATAAAATAGCTGCCGAGGGAAATCCCAAATGATTGTTGATCGTCTTGATAATTGGCGCTTATATTTTAGCGATCCTGTTTGGGTAACCATCTTTGCTCACTTACGGGCATTAGATGAAAATACGCCCGCCATGGAAAAACAGATTAAAGGTGATGATATAATTCTTAAAGTGTTTGGTTACGTGACCATCGTACCTACTGATCCTGAAATATGAGCAATCGTGCGAAGCCACCCGCGCATGAAAACCGGTTTATCGTATCAATCCCTCATCACCGCACGGAGCGCCTCAATCGCCGTTGCTATATCGGCGGCACTGATCTAGTAGTGGGTAACCATCCGGAAGTGGGAAGGCCCCGCATGATGGAGCAGCACCCCCTGCTCCTTGAGGCGCGCCACGAATTCGTCATTCGTTAAGCGCTGATCAACGAGATCGAAGAAGAAGATGTTTGTCCGGATGTGGTCCATTTTGGTGGCCAATCCCATGATTCTTGGGTTGGAATTGGTTTTAAAAGCGAACAGCCTCGGTCGAGCGATCTTACTTATTTTACTGATATATTCAGGATTGCAGACACAGTGTCTGCCAAAAATACCCCTTGACAAGCAAAAACAGCCCACCTATGCTCCCCCCGTCGAAAAGCAATGTCTTATCAAACAAATATCAAAAAAGGAGGGGTTCTGTGAAAGCAGAAAGGCTACGTCATTTTTCCCTACTAACCGCACTTTTCGCGCTTCTGGTGTTTGTTTCTCCCCTCTTCGCACAGGAAATTACCGTTACCCCGCGGTACTTCCACATCAAAGATTTCAGATTCCAATCAGGTGAAGTGCTGCCTGATATGGTAGTTGAATATGCAACCATTGGAACCAAGAAGGTGGACAACACCGGTACCATTATAAACGCTCTTGTCTGGTGCCATGGATGGAGTGGGAAGGCTGCTCAGATCAAGGAAGCGAAAGGAGTCGTCGGACCGGGTAAAATGTTCGACACCAACCAGTATTTTATCATCCTGCCCACAGCTATTGGGTCACCGGGATCCTCATCTCCTTCCACGTCGAAGCTCGGACCGAAGTTTCCAAAATATACCGTAGGGGACATGGTCAAGGCCCAGTACATCCTTGTGACCGAACATTTGAAGATCAAACACCTTAAAGGGGTGGTGGGACCCTCAATGGGGGGATTCCAGACGCTGGAGTGGGCCGTATCATACCCTGATTTCATGGATTTTGTCATACCCATCGCGACGAGTTATGAAAATAAGGGCCGAGTGCTCGGGATATTTACATTGATGAGCAACGCCATAAAAACGGACCCTGCTTATCAGGACGGCAACTACAAGGAACAACCCGTGACCGGCCTGAGAAATGGGTTCATGGGGAATTTCCTCTGGTATTTTTCTGACATGTTCTATAAGGAGAAGTATCCCACAACGGAGGCCTTCCTCAAGACTCTGGATGGTGCCGGGCAGGCGGGCACCAGGTCGGACGCAAACGACGTTGTCTGGCGTAATGACAGCATGAGAACGTACGACACAAAAGATCGCATATCGAATATCAAGGCACGGGCTCTCGTTATCGGCATTAACCAGGATGAGCTTTTCCCGCCCCCCGACATAATTGCCCTTTCGAAGACAATAAATGGGGCGCAGATGTTTATGTACGATTCACTATTCGGACACGTAGGGTGTGCCTATGATCTGATCAATGCGGACAAGCCGATCCGGGCTTTCATGAAATAAGAGTCGCTGGTAATCCAGAGGCGAGATGCATTATGCGCCGAACAAGACTCTCAATCAAGCTTTCACAAAGGCTGCTTGCCCTTGCGGGTGGCGCGTCATCGTGCAAGTGGCTCAGCGCCTCATTGGGCAGGTGAGGGGTTTTGGGTGGCCATCGGAGAAAGTAAAAGCAATTACTTGAAACGGTAATCCTCAATTCAATTCCCAATCAAAAACCCTTGACTTGGAGGTGCGCGGCTCTATTGATATTTGACCACGATCGGCCCTATTGATAACCAATGGAACGGTGGAGGTTTTGACCGTCGGCGCAACTTACGGGATGAAAGGTGCTGATTTTGAAGCGTGACTATTTTGGCGGGTGGTGGTATCCTCCGTTTCCTGTATTCCACAAATCGTAAACCTCGATAAAAATGCAGGACTTCAAGAGGCAGCGTTGTGGTCTTTTTCAGAATGAAACGGGAGACAGTCTTGAACGAATGGGAAATGGAGGTGGCAACATGTGGAAGGAATTATCGTCAATGCCTCATGTAGTGTTCGGCTTGTTCGGGATTCTCGCCGCGATTTGGGTTATTGTGGAAGCCCTGAACAGCAGCGAGGCGAATCAGCACCGGTTGAAACTGGCCAGTATCGTAACGACACTGTTCATGTGGCTCTCCTATCTGATCGGGGGGTGGTGGTATGTCGTCTATTACGGCGCCGCCGTCAGCAACAGCGATAAAACGATCATCCTGGCCGGACCCTGGAAATGGTCCCATTCGTTTTTCATGGAGGCGAAGGAACACATTTTCTTCATGCTGATCCTCCTGAGCATCCTGCTTCCCATCGTCACTTTCGGCAACCAGGTTTTCAAGGACAGGAAAATCAGAAATCTGAGCATCGTGATCGCCTTGACGATCGTGGTTCTGGGGCTGGGCATGGAAGGCTTCGGCGCAATGATCAGCAAAGGGGTCAAAATGAGCCTGTTGGGAGGGAAATAACATGAAAAAGCGATCGGAGAATCAAGCATTGGATAAGTTGTCCGTCGGTTTCGGGGTGTCGTTTCTCGTCGCAAGTATTTTTAACGCCCTGCTGATCATTACCAAAGAAACATACGCCCCGGTGAAGAACTGGATGAAGTCCCTTTTCGGCCATCACTGGACAACCCACGGGATCTTTGTCATCGTCCTTTTTATCGTTCTGGGGTACATTTTATCCAAAGCCGATCTGGAGAAGAAGATTGACGCGGACAAAACCTCCGGGATGGTCATTGTAGGAACCGTACTGGGAGGACTGATCATCGTAGGATTCTTCTTCAAGCATCTGTTTGAATAAGCTGTCCTTACGCGGAAAGGCTGTCAGGTTCTGGTGACGGACGGCTGTTTCTACGGCAACAAGGGCATATTCCGCGTCGCCCCGCGCCTGGAGTTGGAAAAGCTGCTCGTGCCCTTTAGGATGGAGGCCATATTCCAACACAAGGTGTGGTCAGCGATTCCGCCGGTTGGAAGATCTTGAAACGTCAAAAGGAGGATTTAACAAAGTTCTTTCTGAAAGCAAGCATACGTTGATTTTAAGGAATCTCAACTCTTTCACTCCGAAATCATTAATGTTGTTTTCTCGATATTTATGATATCTCTAACGAGTAATTTGAGACGCTGTGGTCATAATATTGATAGACGGTTGAAATATTGTAGCACATTCGGAAAACCAGGCGGCAAACGGAAAAACGTACATCAGCCGGTAGCATCGAAAGAACCCGGTCTACTCGACTCAATGGGATTCTCATGAAAAAAACTGTGCTTTTGTTATGCCTCATCACGTTGTTCCTTGCCGGATGTGGTGGCATCATAGACATGCGGAAAATTTCGGTTGAGCCAAAAATCTCGACCGAGAATATGAAGAAAAGTTCCCTGAAAGCGGGGCTCCTCCTCGACGACAAGTTCACCGGCTACAAATATGTCTTCGAGACGGGCAAACAGATCTTCCTGATGGCGAACGTAAAGGGAGAAATAGAGATCGGCAAGAATTTGTCTCAAGCCCTTTACGGAATTGTTTCCAGCAAATTCGGAAACGTTGCCATTGTTAATGATGTAAGGGAAATCCATAATGTCGACATTTATTTTGTTCCCCGTATTAAATCCTTCACGTATTCGCCTCCCTATACAGGGATGAGTTCTCATGCCGCGACCGTAGAGCTCGAAACGGAAATCTTCGACGGTAACGGGCGACTGGTGGGCAGTTTCAGCATTAAGCAGTTCGGGAGCAGAAACATGTTCAATCAGTTCGTAATGCAAACGAACTATGAGATGGCGCACGGCGCGGTGAACGAGGCTATAGACAACCTCCTGAATGAATTTTCCCGGAAGCTTGATGAACTTTATTGATTCAGACAGGAGAACACTATGCGGCTGAAACGATGGCTGCTGATTGTCCTGGTCCTCTGCACCAGTGGTTGCGGACTTAGTCAAGGATTAACCCGATCCGAGGGCCTTGCCAACTACCACCCCCTATTCATGATCGCCACCAAGAGCAAGGGCGATATCCTCACTCAGGAAGGACTGGAATACCTTCGCGAAGGTTCCTTCAACAAGTTTCTGTCCTCCATGGGCGAGGCCCTGACGTTTTACTCCGGCAATGGGGGAAAGACCGCCGATATTTGCCGCTATCTGGGCAAGGCCTATCTCGATCGCAACGAGTACGACAAGGCGCTGTCCTATTTCAACCAATCGTTATCCGCCGCTAAAAGCAGCCGATACCAGGAGGGGATCTTCCTGGCGACGGTCGGACTGGCCGATTGCTACAAGAAAATCGGGGATGCCGATAAAGCCATGGAAATTCTGTCGGCAGCCCCGCCGGACAATCGTGAGTCCGCAAAGGGCGCAAATCCCCTCATTGCCCTGAGCATGGGTGAGACCCTCGCCCAACAGGGCCGTTTATCCCAGGCACTGGACATCTTCACCAGATCCCTTTCCAACATCGACAGTTACAAGGACGACAAACTGAAGCAGTCGGTTTACTCCTCCCTGGGCACGACCCTTTTCGGCCTCGGCCGTTATCAGGAGGCGATCACCCATTACCAGCGTGCCCTTGAACTTGCCCGGAAAAGTTACAACACACCGGATATCGTGGACATACTCAACAACATCGGTTTTTGTCTGGTGTCTTTGAAAAGATACGGCGAGGCCGCCATGGCTTTTAATGAAGGGTTGGGGCTCCTGACCGTCATGGACCTGCAATATCCCGAAAAACAGATGTACGCTAATTACGGTCTGGGGCTTTTGAATGAAGAGCAACACCGTAATGCCCAGGCGCTACTATATTACAATACCGCCATCAAGTTTATTGAAGAGTTGAGAGGCAGCCTGAGTTCGACGGAGTTCCGGTCCTTGTTCCTATCCAATAAAATAGCCGCCTATGAACATGCCATTGACATTCTGCTCATGTCAGCAGGTCGGACGGCGGATGACATCCGCCTGGATCCGCGATTTACCAAAGCGGGCCTCACACCCGCGGAAGTGGCCTTCTTCTACGCCGAAAGCACCAAGGCCCGATCTTTTCTCGAACTGCTCTCCAAAGCCAGAATGGGTGCCCTCGCCGACCGGATCCCTCGCGAGCTGGCCGAACAGGAACGGCGATTGCTCAACACTATTGACTCGCTCCAGACCTCCGGAAGCGGTCAGTCGGAAGCGCAGCGAGAGATCCTGAAAAAATCAAAACGTGAACTCGATGAGTTGATCGCCAAGTTACGGAAAGAGCATCCGGATTATGCCTCCATCCGCTATCCGGAGCCGGTTATGGCAGGGAATATTCCGCTGCGTGCCAATGAGGTGCTCCTCGCCTACAAGGTCAATCCCAAGAATACATATCTTTGGATCATGGAAAAAGGCAAAAAACCGTCGGCCGTCAAAATCGCCGTGAGCCGGGAGGAACTTACCCGGAAAGTCAGGGAATTCCGGAGCGGACTTGAAAATCTGGACCAACTGGAGGTCTACGACCCCGAGAAAGGGCAGGCTCTGGGCAGGCTCTTGCTGGAAGAGGCTCTCAGCCGGATAGACTCGGACAAAAATATCATCATCACCCCCGACGGCGTTCTGAACATGGTTCCCTTCGAGGCATTAACGGTTGGTAAAACAAAAAATGCGATTCAATACCTGGGAGAAAAATACAAAATCAGCTATTATCCCTCCGCCTCGGTCATGGCAACCATGCGGCAGTTCAAGGAAAGTCCCAAATTATCCAAGCCACTGTTTGCGCTCGGCGATCCGGTCTATGAGGATTCCGATGTGCGTTACAGCCGGAGAAAGTCCGATAACATCGTCGTGGCCGCCGCCGATCAGACGCCCGCTCTCAATTTGCGCAGTGCCCTGGTCCGCAGTGGTTTCTCTTTGCCACGGCTGCCCGAAACCCGCGACGAGGTCCTGGAAATCGGCGCGCTCTTCGGATACAGGGCCGATGACCCGAACATCAAGCTCGATATGGACGCCTCCAAGAGCGAACTTCTGAAATCCGATCTCGGCCGTTACCGGTTTATCCATTTTGCCACCCACGGTCTTTTGAGCGGCGACATTCCTTACATCCTTGAACCGGCGCTGGTTCTAAGCCAACCAGGAAACCGCAACCCCGAGGACGGCTTCCTCAAGATGAGCGAGATACTGGAACTAAAGCTTAACGCCGACGCCGTTGTCCTGTCGGCTTGCAAAACAGCCCTGGGAAAAGAGATCGCCGGAGAAGGTATCGTGGGCTTAAGCCGCGCCTTCATGCTCGCAGGGTCCAAATCGGTTATTGTGAGTCTTTGGAGCGTGGAATCAAATTCGACTGCCGCCCTGATGAAGAGTTTCTACTCGAATCTCAAGCCCGGAAGGTCCAAGGAAGAGGCGCTTAGGCTGGCCAAGCAGGAAATGAAAAACCAGAATCTGACCCCCTCTGATCTCAGCCGCGGCGTCACGATCGCCGGACGGGACAAGAAGATTCAAACCGGGACCTCCCATCCATTCTTCTGGGCGCCTTTCATCCTGATTGGTGAATGGGAGTAATAATATCCGGATTCCGTTTTATTCAATCTTTTTTCAATCACACTGCAATGGCCATTGATTCTGCTTTTGCGCATTCAAGGAATCATAACGTGTGGCAAATTTCCGGGCTGCCTGTGTAAAATATTTGGATTTTAAAAAATAGAGCAAGACAAAATGCTATTCTGGAATTCCGATATTTTATCGGAAAACTTAGTAGAGAACGAATTTTACCTCTTCGGACAGAAGGTTTTGAATTGCCTTGTGATATTGACTACCTTACGCTCGGAATTCATCCCAGAGTCCCTCTCAATCGGTGGTTTTGTTTCACCTTTGCCGTCGCCTTCTGCTCCCCAGGCAGTACGGTTGCTGGCAGCCTTTTCTGCAAGTGACGTCATCTCTGTCGCTCCTGCCATCAAAAACGCGTGGTGGAATTCGGGAAGTGACTATCACACCTTTTCATTGTTAATATATACTTTAACCGACTTGGTTCTGTTTGTTTGTGTTGTCGTTCTGTGCCAAATCAGGTTCCACCTCGATAGCGAATTGCTGATTATCACGTGAAAAGTGGTAGATAAACATCGGAGCTATAAACGCGTCAACATGCATTAAAACAACAGGACCAGATCAATAATCCGGCCCTGCTGATTTGAGAGGTACCAAAATATGACAACATTTTTGCGATGGTCTGCTGTATCACTCATGCCGTAGAGTTATCGAGTCCTGTTCAAAACCTATTTCCTGAACTGACTCTCCGGCTTGACGCCTTCGTTAAGAATTATCGCCTCAACCCTTCTGTTCTGCCGTTTGCCGGCCGCGGTATCATTGCTTGCCAGCGGGTACTTCTTACTATACCCGATAGTAACAATCCGTTCACTGGCAATGCCGCGTTTTACCAGGGCGCTCTTGACTGATGCGGCACGCTGCTCGGAAAGTCCCTGATTGTACTCATCGCTGCCGACGCTGTCGGTATGCCCTTCAACCAGCAGATTCCTGTTCTGTTTTTTCTGGAGGAATGCCGCTAACTTGTCCATACTGATCTGGGCGCTGGCATTCAGATTGGACTTGTCAGTGGCAAACAGTACATCACCGATAGTCAGCACGATCCCACGGTCAGTCAATTGGCCCTGCAGCTCCGACAATTCCTTCATCAGCAGGGCGAGTTCAGCCCTCGCCATTTCTGCCTCTCTGGCCTGACCCACCGCTTCATTTCTCGCCATTTCTGCGTCCCTGGCCTGGCTCTCAGCTTCAGCCCTCGCCATTTCTGCCTCTCTGGCTTTTGCCATTGCCTGTGACCTTGCCAACGCTGCCTCGAAAGCCTGGATATCGGCAAGAATTCTCGCCCGTTCGGCCTCGCTGTTCGCCGAAGCCAGTTGCTGCTTGGCACGATTCAGTGCAGCAGCATTTTCATCCAAATCCTGTTGGAGCAGTTTTTGCTCCATCCGGCTTTTCAGCAACTGCATCTCTGCCTTTTCCTTGCCCAGTTTGACGATCTCGTTGCGCGTAACGACCCCCTCTGCAAGGGCTACAGAGGTCTGCGATTTACGCTCTGCCATGTAGGCAAGGCGGGAAATGTCATCAAAAAAGAGCTTTTTCTCCCGGGAATCATATTCCTTGGAAGGACTAGACGGATTGGGAGAATAGGCCTTCTTGCTCACCTGTTCAGCGTCCTGCAATGTTTTTTCTGCTTCCAGAAGTGTTTTCAGAGAGTACGATTCTACAATCGGATTGGCCTTTGCCCGGGCATAGTCGGTACGCGCCTGTTCCAGGCGATCCTTGGCGATCTGTTCGCTGGGATCAAGTGCTACTGTGCACCCGGCCAGAACGGCTCCTGCGGCAATCGCAAGGGCGGCGGCTTTCAAGTGGCTGGCAAAACATCTGTAATTCATATCAACTCCTCCTTTTGAATGGATGGGTGGTTATTTAACGGCCGGTATCTTCTTGATTTCGTCGCGCACGGCCAGTATGTCCTCACGCAGCTTCATTGCGGCTTTCTTGGCCTTTTCAGTAGGGGCCATGGCCCGTGCATAATCAGCATCAACCATAGCCTCATCTACAAGCTTGTTGGCGGAAACCATATCCTTGGCCGCTACGGCCGATTTGGCTGCCTCCAGCTTGGCCTCAGCCGACTTGAGAGGGGTTGGTGCATACACGTCAGCGTCAGCCGCTTTGGCGGCGTTGATATTCTCTTGCAGTAGGGGGAAACGTGAGCTAACTGTATCCGTTGTTGCGCACCCGGTTGCTATGCATACGCCAATAGCAGCCAGTCCCGTTGCGATATATCGCGAAACCATGTTTCTCTTCATACATAATCCTCCTTATTATTTGAACTGCAAACCGCGACCAGATATGCATACCAGCGATAGCTGATTCCGATTACCCTGCTTTTACCTTGTCGCTTTTTTATTACTCTGGCAATTGGACATAACAATCAAGTTTCCGTCATGACCTCTATTCCTGCCATGTTCTTCACCTTTGACATCCCAGAAACTTGCACCAAACCCGACCTAACATCAAATCAGGGACATAGTCGTATGTAACAAATCCATGCGCATCTCAGAAAGGTCGTTCGTTGGTATGATGGCTAGCACGATATGGATCGCTAATCTTAGCTGCAAGTGGCTTGCCAAGAACCGAATAATAATCATAATGTTGCATTCTTACCATAATAGCAGTAGGTTAGATTAATTGAAGAGAACTGCAGAAAAGTATGAAATGATTCGTTTGCCCTCAATATTTGGTGGAACCTCAACATATCGAGGGATACTTTGAAGGAGAGTGGATAGCCGAAAATAATTCTTTTTCTCCGGCCGGACTATTCCGAGCTTATACATCCTCGCTCTTAAAGTCCTCGGATGGCAATCGAACGCGTTATTGTGATATTATCTCCGAACCTTTTTAGCTTATGGTGGAACGGCTTTCAACTGGAAATCATCATTTTAGGATTTGCTCGATATCGAGCATTAGTAGGAGGTGATAGAGATAACCAGCGATGTCTTTTTGGTTAAGTATTACGGGTACAAAGGAGCTATGAAAACGCATCACCACTCAGTTAACGACTTCAATAAAAATAACCTACTAACAGATGAATAGGCGATTTCGTTGCTAAGGTGAAAGCGAGGTATTGGTTTCGATCACCTGTTTATTTACCCAGGCTGCCGAGCAGCTCGTCGGCAATGCCCGGGTTTTCGAGCCGCATGATGCTCTCTTCTGAGCGGCCGAAGCTCAGAAGGCTGACGCTGCCGTATCAGACGATCTTCTGATCGAATACCGCAAATTTCTGGTGGATGCTGGATTTGAACACCACGTGGATGCCGGCGGCGATCAGTGATGCCAATGCATCCTCCAGAAACGGGCGGTTTTTCTCCCTGAAATCTGCGGCCGTTCTTGTGACGACAACCACCTTGACCTTGCGGTCGTATGCAGCGCTTAGGAAGGGCAGCATCTGCGACACGCGCCTCTTCGTCACAAACGGACTGACAATCAGGATCTCACGCGACGCGTTCAGCAGATCGTTTTTGTAAACCGGCAGGAAGGTTGTGTTGTCGAAGATGATGTCCGTGGCTTCACCAGGAACGCTTTCCGCCCGCGCCTGGTATCCGATCGCGGCGTATCCGGACAGCTGTTTGTGGTACATCTTCTCCAGCATGGGGACATGGATGTCAATGTAGTCGTAGATACGGACCTCCCGCTTGTTTTCACAGAGCCGGTGGAGGCGGCCCGCGTATTGCTGGAGCGTTCCCTTCCAGGAGATGGGCATGGCCAGAAACAGCGTATCCAGGCGGGGCTCATCAAATCCCTCGCGATGTATCTCCCGGTCGCAATCAGCGTCAACGGCTTGTCGGCAGGCGTTGCGGGGATCCTGGCCAACGCTTCCCGAGTTTCTTTCGCTCCCTTGCCGCCGGTAAGCGTAATCACGTCGGGGATACTTTCCCGCAACTTTGCGGCCAGCAACGCCACGTGCGCGGTTCTTTCGGTGAGAACAAGGGAATTGCCGCCGTTTTGAAAGCAACGCAGGACATCCTCGGCAATCCGCTGATTTCTTGGTTCATTCGCGGCAATTGTGGCGTAGAGTTGCTGAATCGTCGGTTCCTTCCCTGCCGCCTCCAGCGGCGCCCGGAAACTCGTCAAGCGGGAAATGACATAATGCCTCTTTTCCGCCTGTTTTCTGGCATCTACCCGATACCGGATCGGCCCGCATTGCATGAAGATGATAGGATGGTGACCATCCCGTCGCGTCAGTGTGGCCGTCAAACCATAGACATATTTTGCGGCCAGTGCTGCAAATACAAGTAGCCATTTATAAAATTAAGGTATATTATCGAGTTGTGGTTGAACGATGGCGTTATTGGGGGATGATCGGGGGGATTTGTAACTTCCTGTAATCCACAAAATGTCACCATCGATGAAAACGCTTGATTACGAACGGAAATAAATTATGGCCATATTGGAAATCATTTAGGACAGTATTCTAAAATCCATATGTAGCCAGATTGAATATGATGGTTTTGAATGCACACGGCATTCCAAAACCTACCCTCACCCATACCATGGTTCTCATCTTGTTCTACCTGTAGACCATCCATCAACTTATTAAACCCGCTGAAGAGGTCCACAACGGCCATCAGCTCAAGCATCGCCTCGTCATCAAGCCCCAGCTTCTGCGCCGCAGAAGTATGGACGTTCAGTCAATACCGGCATCCCAGCACAGCGGATACGGTAACGGCAATAATCTCTTTCGTCATGCGGTCGAGTTTGCCGTTTCAACCATGACCGTCTTGACTTTGTTCCAGTTTGCCTCCAGGTAACCCGGCTTGGAGGCCATGACCTTATAAAGGTTTGGAACGAAGTCAATGCCAAGCTGAGCTTTGATTTCTCCATAGACTTCCTTGACCTTGCCCGTCGCTTCCGCTTCTGAAATCATCTTTATGGATGCCACTGCCCTCACCTCCTGCCTTCCGCCTGTTTTCAACCTCACATGATAACTATTTGTAGATGATGGTACGGAATTACAGAGTTAAATTCAAGTAAAACAAGATTGGGGAATAGTTTTTCTTGACAAGCCGTTGGCTCGTTGGTACATTAACCAACAACCAGGGAGGAAACATAATGATCACATTTGAAGAAGCGGAAATCAGGGCAAAGATCATCAAGTCCATGTCGCACCCCGTGCGGTTGATGATAATTGAGTTTCTGAAAGGCCGCGAACGTTCCTTTTCGGAAATGTTTGACCTTTTTAAGCTTGACAAATCAACTGTCTCAAAACATCTGCTGGTGCTGAAG
>JAPLJV010000064.1 GCA_026388415.1 Deltaproteobacteria bacterium
ACGCCTATCCCGACAAAATATTCCCGGGCCGCGTGTCGGTAATCAGAAATGCCCCCATAACCGTCCAGAATGTGGTCACTTATGACGTCGTCGTTTTGGTGCCCAACCCGGATAAAATTCTGAAACCGGGGATGACAGCCAATGTCTCCATCATCACGGCAGAAAAAAACAATGTGCTGGCAGTGCCGAATGCCGCGCTCCGTTTCCGGCCGCCGGAAAAGGCCAATGCTGCTAAAAAAGCACCGGAGCTCAAGCCGCCGGAGGGTAAAGAGCCGGAGCGTAAGGGGCCTGTTGTTTGGCGATTGGAAAATAACAAACCAAAGCGGGTAAGTATCACCGTGGGTATCAGCGACGGCAGTAATACCGAAGTTGTCGCAGGCGAACTGAAGGCCGGGGAAGAAGTAATCGTTTTGGCAGTGGACAACAAAACCAAGGCGGGCAGCTCGTTTACCGGAAGGTTGCTCCATTAATATGGCCCTGATTGAAACACAAGACCTTTCGAGGACTTACGATCTTGGCGGCGGCAATATCGTCCGCGCTCTTTATGGTGTGTCGGTCAAGATCGAAAAGGCCGAGTTTGTTGCCATCATGGGACCGTCGGGATCGGGCAAATCAACCTTTATGAATATTCTGGGCTGTCTGGATCATGCCACCGCCGGGCGCTGCCTTTTGGACAACATTGACGTTGAGGGCATGGACCGGGATGAATTAGCCCGGGTCCGCAATGAAAAATTAGGCTTTGTCTTTCAGGGGTTTAATCTCCTGCCGCGGACTTCCGCGCTGGAAAATGTCGAATTGCCGTTGCTTTACGGGAATATCCCGGTTGCGGAAAGAAAACGCCGGGCTTTGGCTGCTCTGCAAACCATGGGTCTTACGGGCTGGGAAAAACATCATCCCAATCAATTGTCCGGGGGGCAACAGCAACGGGTAGCCATTGCCAGGGCGCTCGTCAACAATGCGCCTCTCATCCTGGCCGATGAACCGACCGGCAACCTGGACACGAAAACAAGCGGTGAGATAATGGATCTTTTCGTCAAGCTGAACGAGGAGAAAGGCATTACTGTTGTTCTCGTCACCCATGAACCCGATATAGCCGCCTACAGCCGGCGGATCATCAGATTTCTGGATGGCCGTATCTTAAGCGACGAGGCGGTGAAAAAGAAATGATTGATCTTCCCTCCACATTCAAAATCTCCCTGCGGGCGCTCCGGACCAACAAAATGCGCTCCGCCCTTACCATGCTGGGTATCATCATCGGCGTCGGCGCTGTCATCACCATGCTGGCGGTGGGCACCGGCGCGAGCAGCAAGATATCGGAGCAGATATCCACCATGGGCAGCAACCTGCTGATCATCTTCCCCGGCAGTGTTACAGCCGGCGGTCTGCGCATGGGCAGCGGTTCCCAATCCACCTTGACCTGGGATGATGCCGAGGCCATTAAACGGGAATGTCCGGCGGTTGAAGAGTCGGTTCCTACCCTGAACGGTGCAGCCCAGATTGTCTATGGAAATCAGAACTGGTCAACCGGCGCCGCCGGTGTAACTCCCGGCATCCTGCTGGTCAGGGATTGGCAGTTGGCAGAAGGTAGAATATTTACCGACCAGGAGGTAAAGAGCGCCGCCAAAGTTTGCGTGCTGGGACAAACTGTCGTGACTAATCTCTTCGGCGACATGGACCCTCTGGGGCAGGTGATCCGGATCAAGAAGCTCCCCTTTACCGTAATCGGAGTGCTGAATGCTAAAGGCCAGTCTATCGTCGGACAAGATCAGGATGACACGGTATTGATACCCGTTTCCACAGCCCAGAGAAAAATATTTCGCACTGGCGGCATTCCCGATATGGTCAGGTCTATTACCGTGAAAACAAGGAGCGCCGAAGATCTGGCGCCGGCGGAGGCACAAATCACTGATTTATTGAGACAGAAACATCATGCGGGGTCGAAACAGGAACTTGATTTCACCGTTCGCAACCTCACCCAGATGATGATGGTAGCAGAGCAATCCACCCAGATCATGACGTTGCTTTTAGGGGCGATCGCTTCGGTATCCATGCTCGTCGGGGGGATCGGGATCATGAATATCATGCTGGTTTCGGTAACCGAGCGGACCAGGGAAATAGGTATCAGGATGGCCGTAGGCGCCGGGACCTGGGATATCCGTCTCCAATTTATTATCGAGGCCTTGACCCTGTCCCTGATGGGAGGGTTGGCCGGGATCATCATCGGGCTTTGCGCTGCTGCGGCAGTATCTGCTTTTGCCGGGTGGCCGACCATCGTTTCAACTTATTCCGTCATTTTTTCCTTCGGCTTTTCCGGTTTAATAGGCATCTTTTTTGGTTTCTATCCGGCCTATAAAGCATCTCTGCTAAACCCCATTGACGCCTTGAGATATGAGTAATCAACGGCTTAAATTTAATGACAGGTGGACATAATGGACAAGTCGGAGCGCAAAGAGAGAGAATTTAATCTGCGTCGCGAGGAGATACTAAAACAGGCCGAAGAGGTCTTTGCCGTCAAGGGTTATTTCAAGGCAACCGTGATGGAAATTGCCGAGGCTTCAGGGTTTGCCGTCGGGACAATTTATCAGTATTTTGGCAGCAAGGAAGAACTGTTTTCTTCCCTGGTAACGGAAAAACTGGAGATATTGTATGGTGGAATCAGAAGCGCTGTCGCCGGCAAGGAAAATGCCTTAGAAAAGATCAGGGCGCTCGTCGCCGCTAATTTCCTTTTTGTGGAAAATAATGTCAGTTTTTGCAATATCTTTATCCGGAGAGGCAGCGCCGCCTTGGCGGAGGGCGCTGCCGACTTGCGGGAAAAAATGATCGCCGATTATCTGGAACATGTGGATTTCATGGCCGCCGTCATTGCGGAAGGGGTAACCGCCGGAACTTTAAGGAAGCAGGACCCGCGTCTGATGGCTTTTATCCTGGCCGGCATGATTAACTCGTTTGTCTTGTCCTGGATGCAAACCCGGGAACGAGGTTCTCTTTGCGAGTTGACCGAAACTTTGCTCGCTATTTTTTTTGAAGGGGTAAAAGCAAGTGCCGCGTAAGGGTCGAGAAGGAAATCATTATCATGGGGAGAGAAGTTATTAGATGAAGAAAATCATTTATTTATGGGCAGGAATATTGCTCCTGCACTTGCTGGCCATGCCGTCTTTACTTTGCGGCGCTGATTATACCCTCGCTGATTTATACCGGATAGCTCTTCAAGGCGCTGAAAAGATTAAGGTATCGGAAGAAAATGTCAATATTGCCAAGCTGGAATTAAAAAAGGCGCGGGGCGCCTTGGTCCCCAATCTTTCCGCCTATGGGTCTTATACGCAATATACGGAATTGAAAACAGGTGATACGGGCAATGTGATCCAGCCTAATCAAGCCGGAGCATGGGGGTTGCAGCTTGCCCAATCCTATTCGCTGAGCGGCCGGGACTTTACGGTGCTGGATATTGCCGGCAAGACATTGGACAGGAGCCGCTTCGATCTGGTTTCGTTTCAACAGGACTATTTGCTTAATGTTTCCGCTTCTTTCTATGATCTCCTGAAAGCGCAGCAGGCCCTCGAGATTGCCAATGCCAATCTGGACCGGCTGACTAAGTACCGCGATGCCGCCAATACGAGATTACGGGTCGGGGAAGTCACCAAGACGGCGCTGCTGCGAGCCGAGGGGGAACTGTCGGGCGCCCGGTCGGACAAGATAAAAGCAGCCAATTCACTCGCGGCGGCTAAGGTTATCCTGGCCCGGCTGGTGGGTATCGAAGGGCCGTACGATATCAAAGAGACCCCCGAGGTAGATGATAGCCCCGGCTCACTGACAGACCTGGAGAGTCGCGCCATGGCCCGGCGACAGGATCTTAAATCCTTGGAAGCGCAGAAGGAAATTGCGCAAAAACAGTTGACCTATGCCAAAGGGGCATACTGGCCGAGTCTCTCCTTGGGCGCCGCCTACGCCAAGGTGGATCAATATCCGCAAACTACCAGCTTGAACCGTGAGAGCATTTACGGGAATGTCGCCTTGAATTTTACCTTCTATGATGGTGGAGAAAGAAATGCCGACATTATGCAGGCCGCAACCAGACTGCGTCAGGCAGAACTGCTTTACCGCGATGCAGTCAATAGTGCTATGCTGCAAGTGCGTAATTCATTTCTCGATTTTACCACCCAGCAGGGCATCATCAAGTTTCTGCAAGATCAACTGACTTACGCCCTCGATAACTTTAACGCGGTGTCAAAACAATATGAATTTGGTCTCGCGAACAGTCTTGATGTTATTGACGCGAATAATCTGCTCCTGACGTCTCAGCGTCAGCTTGCCGATGCCCTGAACAACAGCCGGTTTTCCCGGCTGAATTTGCAGAGAGCAACGGGCGCCCTGCTGGGAGAGACGGATGCTGATAAACAATAAACGAGGATAACTTTAGGTGGGAGGGGTCTTTATAACATGAGGAGAAATGCTTGGCGCTTAACCGGCTGCGTTGCCTGGCTCGGATGTTCTTTGCTGCTCGTAAGCGGCTGCGGTCAAAAAGAGACCAAACAGGTCAAAGAACGTATTGCCAACGTGCGTGTGCAACCGGCGGAAAAAAGACCGCTGCGGCCCTTCGTGGATGCTATCGGTACCTTGAAGGCTTATGACGAGGTGGTGGTAAGCGCCGAGGTGGACGGAATCATCAGTAACATCAAGGTAGATGAGGGCAGCAACGTAGTCCGCGGGGCCATGCTGGCTACTATTGCCGATACTGATTACGATCTGGAGGTAAAAAGAAGTGAAGCCGCCGTAAAGCAGGCCGAAGCCAGCTTCGAAAATATCAAGCTCGAATATCAGCGCAAGCAATCTCTGTATAAAGAAGAACTGCTTACGCAGCAACAGTTTGAAGACGTGACTACCAGGCTCTCTCTTGCCGAGTCGCAGTGTGACAGCGCGAAGGCCGGTCTGGCCCTGGCCAGGGCAAAACTGGCTAAAACGAAGGTTGCTTCGCCTCTGGCTGGGATCGTCAAGGAGAAAAAGGTTTCGTCCGGCGACTACGTCAAGAGCGGGACACCGCTTTTTACTATAATTCACACGGATACGCTGAAGCTTGATTTTACCGTAACGGAGCAGGATGCCGCCAAAATAAAGGTCGGCCAGGACGTGGGTTTTCAGGTGGATTCTGCGCCGGGCAAAGAATACCGGGGACGGGTAAGCACCATCTATCCCCATCTCGATGAAAAGACGCGCACGCTCATGGTAGAGGCCTTGATTCCCAATGGCGACCATTCCCTGAAGCCGGGTTTATTCGCCCGCGTAACGCTCTATTTAGGGCTGGCACGGGATACAATCGTTCTCCCCGTTAATGCGATTTTATACGACGAATCAAAGACAATGATTTTTGTCGTGGAAGGAAACCTGGCGCGGGGCAGGGAGGTAAAGATCGGGGCCAAGTACGGTGACATGCAGGAGATTCTGGCAGGCCTGAAGGAGAAGGAAACAGTCGTTATCGTGGGTCAGAATAACCTGGCAGAAGGGGTGAAAGTCAATGTGGCTCGCTGATACCTCCGTAAAAAGGCCTGTTTTTGCCACAATGATGATTGGCGCCCTCGTGATCCTCGGTATCGTCAGTTATCCGGAGATCGGAGTGGACCTCCTGCCCAAGATTGATTTTCCCATCGTCAATATCTCCACCAACTACCTTGGCGCCAGCCCGGATCTGGTGGATCTGATGGTTACGGACAAAATCGAAGAGGTAGTCAACACCATCAATGGCGTCAAGACCATCAACTCTTCAAGTACAGAAGGAAATTCGCGAATTACGGTTGAATTTGAGCTGGAGCGGAATATTGACCTTGCCGCCCAGGATGTGCGGGAAAAAATCGCCGGTATCAGGCGGAAGTTGCCGCTGGAGATTGACGATCCGGTCATTGGAAAAGTAGACCCCGATTCCACGCCCGTACTGTGGCTGGCCTTGACGGGTCAGCGATCGGTGCGCGATCTTTCCACCTATGCCGATGAAACATTGCGCGAGCAATTAGAGAGGATAAACGGCGTTGGCGCTGTGGAAATGCGCGGTATGCGCGGCAGACAGATTAATCTCTGGTTGGATGCGAAGAAGATGCAGGCCATGCGGATTGCTCCCAGCGATGTGCTGCAGGTGTTGCAGCGCAATAACGTCGAACTCCCCGGGGGACGGATAGAAGGCCAAACCAAGGATTATGTGTTGAAGATCAAAGGTGGAATCACCAGCGTGGCCAATTTCGAAGATATCATAGTTTCCTCCGAAAATGGCGTTCCCGTGAGAATCAGAGACATCGGCCGGGTTGAAGACGGCATGCAAATGAATCTTTCCGTCGCCCGTTTTAACGGCATACCGGCGGTAGGCATGAGCGTTCAGAAACAATCGGGGACAAACACCGTGGAGGTTGTGAATCGGGTAAAAGAGGAAATTGCCAATATCAAGAAAAGCCTGCCGCCGGGTATGGAAATAAATACTTCTTTCGATCAGTCCATCTTTATCCTGCGCTCCATTCATGAAGTGCAAATGCACCTGATCATCGGCAGCCTTTTCGCGGTGCTCGCCGTACTTGTCTTTCTAAGGAATTTCAAATCAACGATGATCAGCGCCATCGCCCTGCCCATATCCGTCATTGCCACCTTCGCCCTGATCCGGGCCTTCAATTTTACCTTCAACAACATGACGATGCTGGCCCTCTCCCTTTCCGTGGGCATCTTGATAGATGATGCGATTATCGTCATCGAAAACATCTACCGGCATGTGGAGGAAGGCATGGTGCCGCGCGAAGCGGCGATTTTTGCCACCTCGGAGATTGGTCTTGCCGTTATGGCCACGACCCTGGCCATTGTGGCAATTTTTCTTCCGGTCGCTTTCATGAAGGGCATCATCGGTCGCTTCTTTATCCAGTTTGCCCTGACCGTTGTTTTTGCCATCCTCGTTTCACTGCTCGTTTCCTTTACACTGACACCGATGATGGCCTCGCTTTTTTTGAAGGCCAGGCCGGCGGGAGATCATGCGCGGGAGGGAGAGACCGGTAAGAAAACGCTGCTTCCCCGTCTTTCCTCATGGTTTGAGCGGGGCTATATAAAGATTGAAGATTTCTACCGCGTTATTCTGGGCATAGCGCTACGTCATCGAATGATTATCATGGTCCTGGCCGTCGTGATTTTTTCGTTCAGTATTTATATAACGAAGTTCATCGGCAAGGAGTTGCAGCCTCCCGAAGATCAGGGACGTTTTATCGTTCGCCTGGAAGCGCCAATTGATTATTCGATGGCGCAAACTGACGAGCTCTGCAGAAAAGTGGAAGAAATTTTGAGAAAAACACCGGAAGCGGACACGGTGTTTTACACTCAGGGCGGACAAACAGCCAGCTCAATCAACAGGGCATTTGCAATGGTTACGCTCGTTCAGAAAAACAAGCGGACGAAAAGCCAGGAGAAAATAAAGGCCGAAATTAGAAACAAATTGAGGGAGATACCCGGCCTCAAGGCTTCGGCGGAAGATATCTCCACGATCGGCGGCGGCCAGCGGCAAGTGCCGATCCAGTACAGCATCCGGGGACGGGATATGTCCTATCTGCAAAAATATGCGCGAGATATTTCCGCCGAGTTCAGCAAACTTCCCGGCGTGGTGGATGTTGATACTTCTTTAGAAATGGGGAAACCGGAGTTTCGGGCTTATATAGACCGGGACAAGGCCGCCGACCTGGGCATTGATGTGCGAACGATTGGCGATGCCATCAATCTGCTCGTCAGTGGCGAGGTTGATGTCACCCAGTTCCAGGATGACGCACGCGGAAAACGCTACGATCTGCGGGTGCGTCTCAAACCGGGCGATCGCAACGATTCCCGTGATGTGGGCAGGATTTATGTGCGGGCGCGGGACGGCAGGCCGGTGGACCTGGCCAGTGTTGTCAAGTTAAGCGAGGGCGGCGGTCCGAGCGTTATCAACCGGGTGGACCGGCAGCGGGCGATAACCATCTTTGCCAATCTGGAGAATATCCCCTTGGGACAGGCCATGGATGGGTTGGATGCCATCTCCGCCAAGATTCTGCCGCCTGATTATCTTCCCAAGTATAAAGGGGCCGCCGATACCATGAAAGACTCGTTCAAGTACCTGGCCTTTGCGCTTGCCCTCGGCATTATCATGGCTTATATGGTTCTTGCCGCCCAGTTTGAGAGTTTTATTCATCCTTTTACGGTGCTTTTGGCCATGCCGCTTTCTTTTGTCGGCGCCTTCGGCGCACTTTATCTCACTGGGAAAACGATCAATATCTATAGTCTCATCGGTCTGATTCTGCTCATGGGTCTGGTGAAGAAAAACTCGATCCTGCTGGTTGATTACACGAATATTCTACGGGACAGAGGTCTGGAAAGACGGGAGGCCATTATGCAGGCCGGGCCCCGCAGACTGCGGCCCATTTTAATGACGACGATCGCCATGATTTTCGGTATGCTGCCCGTAGCCTTCGGTGTAGGTGAAGGCGCGGAGACGCGTTCCCCGATGGGGATTGCCGTCATCGGCGGACTAACTACCTCACTCTTGTTGACGCTAGTTGTGGTGCCAACGGCCTATGATCTCTTCGATGACGGATTGCAGCGCTTTCGAGGCCGCTTTAGGTCGAAAAAAGGGTAAAATGTATTGACATCATAGCAGGTTCATGCCATATCGGAGGCAAAGGTAACCAATTAAATCCGTGAGACCTTTGAAAATCTCCCATAACCCCTCTTTGACAAAGAGGGGAATAATAATATCCCCCTTTAGTAAAGGGGGATATAGGGGGATTTGGCATATTGCCAGAAGAAATTCAAAGGTCTCTCCGTGAATGTTCCCGCAAACTGAAGACCCAAGGCCAAGGGAAGTCATGAACAGGACAATAAACCCCATACCCCCGTCGTTCCTCCCGGATCACGGGGTTTTTTGTGTTGCAGGAGGAGGCGCCGATGGCGACAAATGAAACGTACCTTTCCGGTCAACTATACTCCCGCCTCCGGGTGAGCTTTATGTCGTTGTGATAAAACGGCAAAACGTTGCACTCGAGGAAGGAACGAATGAACCTTAAATTTGAGTGGGATGAAGTTAAAGCGGTCGCAAATCTCAAGAAGCATAAGGGGGTGAGCTTTGATGAAGGGGAAACGGTTTTCAATGATCTCTTTCTGCTCACCTTTCCGGATACCAGCAATTCTGAAAACGAAGAACGCTATATTAATATCGGTCTATCTGCAAAAGGTCGCGTTCTGGTTTTGATTCATACCGAAAGACAGGGTAAAATACGTATCATTAGTTGCCGGAAAGCAACAGCACGTGAAAGGAGATATTATGAAGAAAGCTGACTCCAAAGAGCCATCAAAGATAGAGGATATGAAACCGGAATACGATTTCTCCAGTATGAAAGGAGCAGTTCGCGGCAAGTACTACAAGGCATATCGAGAGGGCCACATGGTTGAGGTTCATAAGGAAGACGGCACCACTTCTGTCCGGTATTTCAAGCTCGAAGATGGAGCTGTCTTGTTGGAGCCTAACGTAAGAAAGTACTTTCCCAATTCAGAGGCTGTCAATAAAGCCCTCAGGTCATTAATTGAGATCATTCCATTAAAAAGGCGTGCGTCAGGTCATGGGAAATGATGTCCGGAATGGGGAGATAAGGATTGCGGCAACTCGCCAAGCTCACGTGTTCAGCGTTACTCCAATTACTGTCTGAAACGAGAAGGCAGCGAATGAGTTTACGGATTGCAAGCTTGCTGAACCTCACCCCCGGCATCAGGTCTATGGAGCGCATATGAATTGTGGACAAATGGCAAATCCCTCTGAGTAAAATGTGAACCAGTCCCCGATTGCATTCTAAATCAAATAGGTAGGATCATCCTGAAAATGGGAAAAGACCAACCAAGTATATTATACTAATTTGCATTCATAGATATAC
>JAPLJV010000065.1 GCA_026388415.1 Deltaproteobacteria bacterium
TCGTCTCTGTCTTTGACAATAGATGCTCTAATCGCTCCTTCTGGTCATCGCTTAATAATGTCGGTGGTCGCATATCTCCCTCCATAGTTTTTTATGGAGGATATTATATATTAGTTTATGTATGAATGCAACTTAGTATTAGTTGCCGTCGCGTCGCATTCGGACAAAAAGTCAGTGAAGCGTGGTTTACCGCATGTATTCTGGATCCTGTATCTTCCTATAGCCGCAGCAGCGATATTGACAGGGACGATATATTTTAACAATATCGAACCCCAGTGGCCGTTCTGGTACACGCTATCACTGCTGCTGGGCATTACCATCGGCTATTTTCTCATTAACCGAAAGGGTATGAGATTGCCCCTAGGCGAAGAGGGATCAACAGAGAAAACCTGGCTGTTGAAAGTAAGGAATATTCTGAGACTGAAAAAGGAAGCACAAGTTCCCGCCTGGCCACGGATGAAGCTTGGTGCAGCCTTCCTGATCGTATCGGTCTTCGCTGTCGCCACTTATATCTATATTGACAACAGTGCCCGTGAAGAACTTGCCCGGTTCCAAACGGAAACGACAGATCTATTGCAGCAGATGACGCCACCTCGTGCGCCCGATGCCCAGAACGCGCGCCTGGTTTATGAACAGGCATCAAAATCACTGGGGGCGGAGAAAGACCTTCCAAAGTGGATTAAAGACAAGCCGGCCGATGTATCCAGGCAGGAGATTGCCGATTTCGTGGAGAAGAACCGGAAAACGCTGGAGCTCCTCTATAAGGCCGCCGCTCTGCCGAACTTCAGCTACGATGTGGATATGACAAAACCTGCCTATGCATGGCCCCTTCCTCAATACGGTTCTTATCGCAGGATGGGTGACTTGCTCTATCACTCGGCCTGTCTGAAAGCCGATGCCGGGGATGCGGCAGGCGCCATGAAAGATCTGTCGGTGATAGAAACAATGTCAAACCATTTCCGAACGGATCGGACCCTTATCGCGACATTGGTCAGCTTTGCCATAGATAATGGACGAGTGCGGGGAGCAGAGTATGTTCTTTCCCGTCTGCCCGATCGTGCCTTGAGGCAGCCCTTACCCGTAAAGACACACGCAACAGCCCTTGAAACTATCTATAAGGCGTTGCGATATGAGTATGCAATGATGAGCCAGGGGCTTCCTGCCGTTGCTTTAGGAGGCTCGTTTTCGGATGTGTCGTCATGGGCGCCTCTCATGAGCTTTTATCGGGTTTTTTTCGTCACCGGTGACATGAAGGCACAGAAAGTACAAAGCTCAATCATGTCCAGGCCGGTCTGGACGTACGAAGAACTCCAACGCAATAACAAGGAAGCAATTCAGGCCGTGAAAAACACAAGAGGGCTTCTAACCGCAGTAAATCTTGGTTCTGCTGGATACGATCGTTACATTCATCGAGCCATGTCCTATGAAACCAATCAAGGACTGGCCGATCTCGGTTTTGCAATGAATGCATACAAATCAACAAAAGGAAACTATCCGGAAAAGCTCGATGAACTTGTTCCGGACTACATAGACCGGATTCCCAACGATTCCTTTGACGGAAAGCCTCTCAGGATGAAATCCGTCAAGGGCGGACTGGAGCTTTACAGCATGGCCTCTCATCCGGATATCAAGCCATCTGGAGGCACCCAAGATCCGATCAACTTCTACCTCGGCAAAGAAGTCTATGAGGAATTTCGTGTGCAGCCGGCACGGGAAAAGCGGATCAAGGCAGAACAAATGAAATCGCAGCCGCCCGAGGCCAGGAAGGGAGATGAAGGCGCAAAAAAGTCTGAAGCGAGTAAATAAATGTATTTGGGCCGGCCCAGACTTGAGATCACTCTCGGAAATCTCAGATTTAGGCCATATACGGGTTTAATTTTAAACTGGCTCAGCTAAAGACTATAAACTTTTCAATAGGTTTGACGGGCATAAGCAAAGCTTTTATAAAAAGGAGGGGAAAACGAGCGAGGCAACGTACTTCTTCACGCGAACGATGGGTGAGGGAAAGGGCACTCTCGAAGGCAAATTCGCCTCATCAGGATCTCCGAACATCCAAGCCGCTGAAGCTGCAATTATTCCGCTGAAGAATCTTGCCGGACTCTACTGGTTCGTAGAACTAGCGGGGGAACACAGGTCTTTGTCAACCGAAGAAATTGCCTTTGCTCTGGAAAGCGGCGGCCAGGCAAGGGCCATCAGTGGGCCGTTTCTGACTATGGGGGAAGCAGAACAAAGCTTGGAGCGTTATTGGGATATGATCCTGAGCGATGATGACGACTGACAACGGCTCGGAGCTACTTTAAACCCGCTCCTGCCTCCCAGGCCTACAAAGAAAGAAGCCATGTATTATTCATTACTGACCTTGACGTTTGTATTGTGTTGCCATAGTGATAATAACATGAATTGGGGACGCTGTTGATAATACCATAGGGTGAGTTGCCATATGCCTGCGATGTCTGAAAGAATCTATATTTTCCCATACAGAAATGGTGACCCCGGCTTGACGATGCCATTCCCCTATTGGTGGAACCGTAGTGAATTTATCAAAAGATATCAGGAGCGCGAAATTGATCTCGGTAATCCCATTGATGCCAATTTTGTATGGGTACTGAATTCGGCAGAAGCCGTGGCCTGGAACGAAGAGTGTGTTAAGCGCTTTACCAGCGATCCGCTCAGTCAAAATCCGCAAATAATCGAGAAGCAATATAAGTTGGAGGATGCGCTGATGCAATCGCAGTGGCTGCTTGTAGAATCTTACGAATGGGAGTCCGGTTTTGATTAGACCATGTAAAGGCCTTATGCGAAACTCGTTACAAACAGTAGACGTATGCGATAGGCTGAAAGAAAAAGGGGGTGTAAATACCATGATTGAGAGTCAGGGGGAGTTAAAGCGGATTGATGTTCCTTCTTTTGTGAAAGCAATGACATTCTTTTCCATTGTTATCGGATTGATAGTAATCGTTTTGAATGTCCTTTATTCAATTACGTTTGATGCTCCTGTATTATTTTGGATGGACAAACTGTCAGTTATTGAGGCGATTATTCTCATCATAGCTGGACCTGCAATTATTGGGTTCGATGTGGCCATCGTTTCTTTCATTAGCTGCCTTATATTCAACTATTCTCTTAAGATTTGCGGGGGGATCAAGTTTCAAATATAAAGCGCGATTGTAATCTTCCGAAGGCGTTATCGTTGATTGGAGGGATTTTATGAAAACGCATGCAATAACCCTTGCGACATTTCTATTTTTTCTGCCAGGTAGTGTGGGATAGAGGGATATTCCAAAAGGAAGAGGGCAGAATAGCAGCCGTGCCCGCCTGCCGGTTTTCGAGAAAAGATTTGACAAAACAAGGATATAAATTATAGCATGACCCCAAAAAAGCATTTGGGCCGTTGCTGCAATGATGAAGAAAACTGAAGACATTAAAATCTTGGGGACCCCTCGCGTCGCAAATTTACTGAATAAGGATAGAGCGTTGGAAATAATCGCCAACTTCTCCGAGGCGGCGGTTCTGGTCGTGGGAGACATTATGCTCGACCACTTTATATGGGGAAAGGTGGCGCGTATTTCACCGGAGGCGCCTGTCCCGGTGGTGGATGTCCAGGCTGAGAATATCATGTTGGGCGGCTCTGCCAACGTGCTCAATAATATCCATGCCATTGGCGGCCGGGCCTTGGGGACTGGCGTTGTGGGCGCCGATGAGATGGGCGAGAGATTGTGCCAGGAATTTCTTGCCCGGCAGATCGAAACCGAGGGTGTGATTGTGGAAAAAGGACGTCCCACGACCTTGAAAACCAGGGTTGTTGCCCACGGTCAGCAAATAGTCAGATTTGACCGGGAAAGCAGATATCCAGTAGCGAAAGACAGCATTAAGCGGATCATAGCTTATGTAAAATCGCGGCGTGATCAGATAGGGGCCATCGTCGTTTCCGATTACAATAAAGGTCTCATTACCCAGGATCTGCTCGACGGGATCAGAAAGGTTGTTTTTGGGCGGAAGCTGGTTGTTTGCGTAGATCCGAAGCGGGACGATTTTTCTTTCTATCGGGGTTTTGACGTTATCACACCTAATCACCACGAGGCAGGGCGGGCGCTGGGCATAGAGATAAGCAATGAAGCCGACCTTTGCCGGACGGGCGCCACCCTCATGGAACGATTTGATTTTAAAGCGGTGCTGATCACTAAAGGGGAGGAGGGGATCAGCCTTTTTGAAAAGGGCAGCACTTTGATCCATACCCCCTTTCCCACGGAGGCCAGGGAAGTATTTGATGTTACGGGCGCCGGGGATACTGTCATAGGAGTCTTTGCCCTGGCCATGGCGGCCGGCGCGAGCTTCAAGGAAGCGGCTGTGCTGGCAAATCATGCTGCCGGGATCGTCGTGGGGAAGATCGGCACGGCCACGGTTTCGCGGGAAGAGCTTGCCAAATCCCTATGAGCGAACCGAAACCGGCCGAGGTCGTAAAGCTTTTTACCAGTATCCTTTTTTCAGAAAAAGTAGTATTGCCCTCTGTACTTTCGGCACTTACCGAGGAATATGGCGTAACCGACTTTATCAGCCCTGCCCGGCCTTTTTTGTATAGCGACTACTACTGCCGGGAGATGGGCTTGAACATGGAAAGGCTTTTTGTCGCTTTTGCCGCGTTGATCCGGCCGGAATCACTTCCGGAAGTCAAGCTGCGGACCAATGATATGGAGAAGGAATTTTCCCGGGCGGGCGGACGCAGGGTCAACATAGATCCGGGTTATTTATCATCGGCGCACCTTATCCTGGCGACCGGCAAAGGTTATGCGCATCGCCCTTATCTGCGCGATGGCATTTATGCCGATCTGACCTTGATGTATTATGAGAAGTCCTTTCAAACGCTTCCCTGGACTTATCCTGATTACGGGGAAAAGGAGACCCGGGGGATGTTTAATCGCCTCCGGGCGAAATATGTCGTCCAGGTTAAAGGACATAGACAGGATTGATAAATGATTAAAAGTATGACGGGTTATGGGCGGGCCGAAGCCATTGTGGGCGGTAAGAGAATCGTGGTGGAGATCAAGTCTTTGAACCACCGCTTCCTGGAAGTATCCTTGCGTTTGCCCGGCGCTCTTTCTTCCCTCGAACTGGAGTTAAAGAAGAAGATCAATGCCAAATTCTCCCGCGGCAAGATAGAGGTTGGCGTCCGGATGGACTCCAGTGTTTCCCCTGAAAGAGGGGCCGGTCTTGATCTCAATATGCCCCTCCTCAGAAACTATCATTCGCTGCTCAGTAAGATGAAAGAGGAGCTTGATCTGCCCGATGAGATAAGCCTGGCTGTCATGTCCTCATTTAGGGATATTTTTGTTTCCCAGGATGATGACGACCTGGAGGCTGTCTGGCAAAAGCTGGAAGTTTTGCTGGAGGAGGCCGTAGCCATGCTGATGGTGATGCGGGCCAAGGAAGGTGAAGCATTGGTCCGGGATCTCCGTTCCAGGATTAATGTGGTGGAGCAGACTGTTGAAATCATTCAGAATCGGGTGCCTCAGGTGCTTACGGCCTACCAGAAGCGATTGACGGAGAGGATTAAGGAACTGGTGGGGAATATGGAGATTGACGCCGCCCGTTTAATGCAGGAAGTCGCCATCATGGCTGAAAAAAGCGACATTACCGAAGAGATTGTCCGTTTTCGGAGTCATATCGCTCAATTTATCGAGATGCTGAAAGGCGATGAGGCGGTGGGAAGAAAGATTGATTTTCTCATCCAGGAGATGGGGCGGGAGGCCAACACCATCGGTTCCAAGAGCAATGATGCGGAAATATCCATAGGGGTCATAGAAATCAAAAGTGAACTGGCCCGCATACGGGAACAGGTGCAAAATCTTGAATGATAATAAAAAAGAGTTGGGCCTATTGGTAGTCATTTCCGCTCCTTCCGGGGCCGGCAAGACTTCAATCTGTCGGCGTCTGCTTGATAAGTGGCCGAACCTGAGATTCTCCGTGTCCCATACCACCCGAACGCCCCGCCCGGGTGAACAAGACGGCAGGGATTATTATTTTATTTCCACGGCAGTCTTTAAAGAAAAAATTGCCCAGGGTGAATTTGTCGAGTGGGTGGAAAACTACGGTCAGTTCTATGGAACGGCGCGGGCCACAATTCAACCCTTGCTGGAGCAGGGCTTTGATCTGCTCATTGACGTGGAACCGCGGGGCGCCAAGGAATTAAAAATAAACTTCCCGGGTGGTATTCTTGTCTTCATTCTTCCCCCTTCCTGGTTAGAATTGAAAAACAGGTTGATAAAAAGAGGATGCGAGGAAGAAGATGCCATCAAGGAGCGTCTGCATAAGGCGCGTGAGGAAAGCAGGGCGGTTGTGTGGTATGATTATGTAATATTCAATGACCGCCTCGTTGAGGCGGTGGATCAGATGAACGCCATTTATCTGGCGGAAAAAACAAGGCGGGAGCGCTTGATGGGGCGGATTAACAGTCTTTTTGACCAGGGATGAATGAACAAATATTGAATATAAATTGGAGGCAGGAGAAAAGATGGCAAGAATTACAGTTGAGGATTCCTTAAGAAACGCCAAAAACAGATTTGCCCTCGTTTTACTGACGGCAAAAAGGGCCAGGCAACTTTTGAAAGGATCACAACCTTTGGCGGAGATCAGAAATAACCGGGAAGTTGTGTCGGCGCTGCGTGAAATAGCCGAAGGCAAGGTCATGTACGCTTATCCGGAGCGTTTGCGGGGGGCTAAGGTGTATTATAGGCAAATCCCGGATGACACTGAATTTATCGGCGATGAAGAATACACGGATTAGCAACCCGCCGGAGTGCTTGGCGCCACTTATTATATACGGAATAAATCCACTTTTGGAACGGATAAGACAGGGTGGTCAGGGGATAAGCGAGATTATTGTGGCGGCCGGCAGAAAAGGGGCGGCAGTTGACAATATCCTGTCGTGGGCGTCGGTAAAGGGCATACCGGTAGCCTGCAAAGACAAGTCCTATCTCGACCAGGTGTCCGGCGACGGCGCCCACCAAGGCATTGCTGCTTTGTGCGCAGCCTATGCCTATGTCAATATAGACGCATTGATTGCCAACAGCACGCAGGCAAATCTTATCCTGATGCTTGATGGCATAACGGATCCGCATAATCTGGGCGCGCTGATCAGAACAGCTCATTGTCTGGGTGCCAAGGGGGTAGTAATACCGGAAGATAGGGCGGCGGCGATCACGGCGACGGTAATCAAGGCCTCTGCCGGAGCGGCCTACTGGCTGCCAGTAACTCGGGAGGTAAATCTTGCCCGGACCATTGACTACTTGAAGGAGAAAGGCTTTTGGATCTACGGCGCCGATGCCGACCAGGGTACGGACGTAAACCAGTTTGCCGATGCAGGGCCGGTTTGCTTGGTAATGGGCAGCGAAGGTAGCGGCATCAGGCCGCTCGTCAGAAAAAAGTGCGATTTCCTGTTGTCCATTCCCATGGCGGGCAGTCTTCATTCTTTAAACGTTTCCGTTGCCGCAGGTATCATTATGAATGAGATAGCGAGAAAACAGGGAAGGAAGAATTAGCGATGCCGATATTTTTATGGTCAGCAACGACCAAAAAGGGTGAGTCCAAAAAAGGGGAAACGGAAGCCGCCGACGAGGCAGCGGTCAAAGGAATATTGCGCCGTCAGGGGTACAAGGATTTTACGGTAAAGAAAAAACCGAAAGATCTCTTTGAAAACGTCGCTTTCATGCAGCAGAAGATCACGGAGAAAGATGTGGTGGTCTTTTGCCGGATATTCTCCACGATGATCAGTGCGGGTCTGCCTCTGATTCAGTGTCTCGACCTCCTTGGCAGGCAGGAGCAGAACAAGACCTTCTCCAAGGTGATCGGGACCATCAAGGCGGATATTGAAGGAGGCTCAACGCTGACCGACGCCCTCAGGAAATATCCGGAAATATTTGACGCCCTTTTCGTCAATCTCGTGGCGGCGGGCGAGGTCGGCGGTATTCTGGACGTGGTTCTCGGGCGTCTGTCCGGTTACATGGAGAAGGCGCTGAAACTGAAAGGCCAGGTCAAGGGGGCAATGTCCTATCCGATCATCGTTCTGGTCATCGCGACCGCTATCGTGGCCGGACTCCTGATTTTTGTCGTCCCGACTTTCCAGAAAATGTTCGAAGGGATGGGTGGAGCCCTGCCCGGACCGACGCAGTTTCTGGTGGACGTAAGCCAGGCCTGTCAGAAGTACTGGTTCCACGCGATCGTCAGTGTGATGGCACTCCGTTATGGATTAAAAAAGTACTATGCGACCGAAAAGGGGACACTTTTCTTCGATGCGCTGATCTTGAAAGCCCCGATCTTTGGTCCGCTTCTGAAGAAAGTGGCCGTGTCCAGGTTTTCGAGGACCCTTTCCACGATGATGCAAAGCGGTGTCTCGATCCTGGAAGGGCTCGACATCGTGAGCAGGACTGCGGGAAACAAAATCATCGAGCTCGCCTTGGTCAAAACGAAGCAGAGCATCAGCGAAGGGAGAACGATTGCCGAACCCCTGGCGGAAACGGACATCTTTCCCGGAATGGTCGTGCAGATGATTGCCGTCGGTGAGGCGACGGGCGCCTTGGACGCCATGTTAGAGAAAATCGCCGATTTCTACGATGATGAGGTGGATGCGGCGGTTGCAGGGTTGACGGCGATGCTGGAGCCTCTCATGATGATGATTCTGGGGCCCATAGTAGGCTTTATACTCATCGCCATGTATCTGCCCATCTTCAAGGCGGCCGGTTAGCCGCGGGGTAGGTTGGGGGCAATTGTCAAGCGGTGCGCAAGGGAAATGCCAGTGTCCGGCAGGAAAGATCGTGAATGAAAAAAATGGTCGGGATGGCGCGATTTGAACGCGCGACTCCTGCGTCCCGAACGCAGTGCCCTACCAAGCTGGGCCACATCCCGATACCCAGCGCACCATATATAATTTGTATTCAATTGTCCATTACTTTTTTTATGTCAGAAGTGTAATGATAACGGATAGGTGAGGGTTTGTGATTATTTACGATCTGAAATGCGAGAACGCCCACAAGTTCGAGGGCTGGTTCCAGAACAGGAAGGCTTTCGAAGAGCAAAAAGGCCAGAAGCTTATCAGTTGCCCCATCTGCGGTAGTTCTAATGCAGAGATTGCGCCTTCTTCCCTTACTGTTGTGAGCAGGGACAGCGCGGTAGAGAAAACAAAACAAGAGGAAATTTCTCCTCTGCAAGCTCTGCAGATGTTAAGTGAATTTATTGATAAAAATTTTGAAGATGTCGGCGCGAGCTTTGCCGAAGTTGCTACCCGCATTCACAATGGTGAGGAGACCGAGCGGAATATTAAAGGTACTACCACGAGAGATGAAGAAGAGGCGCTCCGGGAAGAAGGTATCCATTTTATCAAAATTCCCGCTCCGAAGTTTGACAGTTGATCATGAATGGTTGCCGGTCAAAAAAATGGGGTAATTGTGACGTCCGATAAGATTAGAAAATCATCCCTTGCCGGTTCCTGGTATCCAGGTAATCCCAGGATCTTGCGGACAAGCATAGACGACTTTTTCCAGCGAGTCCCTGAAGAGTCAATTCAGGGCAAAATTGTTGGTCTGGTGGCGCCGCATGCCGGCTACATTTATTCTGGCCAGGTGGCCGCTTATGCTTATAAAATGCTGCAAGGGCATGTTTTTGATGCGGTTATTGTAATCGGTCCGAGCCACCGCCTCTCCTTCCGGGGGATTTCCATTTATGACCAAGGCGGGTATGAAACGCCGCTGGGTACAGTTCTTGTGGACAGCTCACTTGCCGACCGGATCAAATCGGAAAGTCGTTTGGTGGCGGCGAATCCTTCTGCCCACCTGCTGGAGCATTCGATCGAAATTCAACTTCCCTTTCTGCAGTATGTGCTGGGTGAATTTTCCTTTGTTCCCCTGCTGATGGGAGACCAGGACCGCAAGACCTGTGAGGATTTGGCAGCGGCCATTGTCAAGGCAGTGGGCCAGAAAAAGATTTTAGTTGTAGGTAGTTCCGATCTTTCCCACTTCCACAGTTATGACCAGGCGCTGAAGTTGGATGCGCTGGCGCTGGGCTATTTAGAGAAAATGGATGCCGAAGGTTTTTTAAAGGGCCTGGAGGAGCGGCAATTTGAGGCTTGCGGGGGAGGACCGGCCGCCGTGACGATGATGGCGGCAACAAGGATGGGGGCTTCCAGCGCCAAGCTTTTGCGGTATGCCAATTCGGGAGACGTTACAGGCGATAAGCAAAGTGTCGTGGGCTATGGGGCCGCTATGTTCTGTACCGATTAGCAATCCGGAGGGACGAAGATGATAGGGAAGTGTGACGGTGCCGGTGTTGGGTTAACCGCTGCGGATAAAAAATTGCTGCTAAAAATAGTCCGGACCAGAATTGAGGCGGCGCTGGCGGGAAAAGTTGTTTCGGAACTACCTGAGTTACCGGAAATATTCCAGCAAGAGAGAGGCGCTTTTGTGACTCTCGAAAAACATGGTCAGTTGCGGGGCTGCATTGGTTATATAGAGGCCAGAAAACCCCTGTATGTTACCGTTGCAGAAATGGCGGTCGCGGCAGCTTTTCACGATCCGAGATTTTCGCCTTTGCAGCAGGAAGAGTGGCCCGATATTACAGTGGAAATATCAATTCTTTCGCCTTTGCTGGAAATTAAAGATATTTCCGAAATTGAAGTCGGCCGTCACGGTCTTTACATCGTTCAGGGGGGGCACAGTGGCCTGTTGCTGCCGCAGGTGGCAACGGACTATAAATGGGATCGGCTGACCTTTCTCCAGCAAACTTGTCATAAAGCGAGGCTGCCGTCTGATGCCTGGCAGGATAAGCAGACCAGGATTTTTATATTTTCAGCAGATATTGTCGGTGCTGATGAAGAACAGATTCGCGAAAATACTTAGGCTTCAATTAAATAATGTAAAAATTTGCTTGACAAACGGACGCATTCAAACTAAGTTCCGCGATTCGCGGTTTGAGCGGCATTTGTTGTTGCTTGCCGATGACAGAGGGTCAGGAAAGAGAGCGGTGGTGGATTCGGCTGGCGTAGCTCAATCGGTAGAGCAGCTGATTTGTAATCAGCAGGTTGCGGGTTCGAGTCCCATCGCCAGCTCCGGTTATTAGTGTATTACTGCGACGGAGGGGTTCCCGAGTGGTTAAAGGGAGCAGACTGTAAATCTGCCGGCGGAGCCTACGGAGGTTCGAACCCTCCCCCCTCCACCAGTTTTTTAGCGGGAGTAGCTCAGGGGCTAGAGCGTCAGCCTTCCAAGCTGAGGGTCGCGGGTTCGAATCCCGTTTCCCGCTCCATAATTGATGGTGATTTGCCCACGTAGCTCAGTCGGTAGAGCACATCCTTGGTAAGGATGAGGTCACCAGTTCAATCCTGGTCGTGGGCTCCATTACAGAGAATTGGGAGTGAATGGGTTAATTATGAGAAACATCATTACCTTGGCTTGCACGGAGTGTCGGCAACGGAATTACACAACGACTAAAAATAAAAGGACCATGCAGAACCGTTTGGAATTAAAGAAATATTGTCGGTTCTGCCGGTCCCATAAAGTGCATCGGGAAACAAAATAGCTGGTGTTTTGGCGTGAAAACAGGCCAGTAGCTCTAATGGCTAGAGCGCCGGACTCCAAATCCGGATGTTGGGGGTTCAAGTCCCTCCTGGCCTGCCATTTATTGTTTTGTAAGAAGGTGAGGGATGGTAAAGCTAAGCGAAATTTTGGCCCGTGTGAAGCGCTTTTTGAGCGAAGCCAGGGCGGAACTGAAAAAGGTGACGTGGCCTACCCGCAAGCAGGCCTTGGCCTCAACGGCAGTGGTAATCGTGGTCGTGATTATTGTGTCGGTATTTCTGAGTTTGGTGGATTTAGGGTTGACGAAAATAATAAAATTAATACTGGGTTAAGTAAATGGCCTTCAGGTGGTATGTCGTTCATACGTATTCCGGTTTTGAAAATCGGGTCAAGGTTTCCTTGCAGGAAAGGGTTGCCTCTGCGGGCATGGAGGAATTTTTCCCCGATATTCTTATCCCGGAAGAAGACGTTGTGGAATTGGTATCAGGAGAAAAAAAGACTTCCAAAAGGAAGTTTTTCCCGGGCTATATACTGGTCAGAATGGAGTTGAACGACGAAACCTGGCATGTGGTGAAGGACACCCCAAAGGTGACCGGCTTCATCGGCAGCAAGGATAAACCATTTCCCATCTCGGACAAGGATGTGGATCTGCTGCGTACGAGGATTGATGAGGGGACATTGAAGCCCAAGCCCAAATTCAAATTTGAAGTGGGTGATCATGTGAAAATCATTGACGGCCCCTTCACGAACTTTGACGGTGTCATTGATGAGGTGAAGGCAGAGAAGGGCAAGTTGCGCGTTATTGTAAGCATTTTTGGCAGGCAAACGCCGGTGGAATTGGATTTTATTCAGGTTACTCAAGTGTGAGTGGCAGGCGTTACTATTTACTACGGATAGGGTGATCAGCATGGCAAAGAAGATTATAGCGAATATTAAACTCCAGCTCAAGGCAGGCAAAGCGACGCCATCTCCTCCCGTCGGGCCGGCTTTAGGGCAGCACGGGGTAAACATTATGGAATTCTGCAAGGCGTACAACGCCATGACGCAGAATCAGGAAGGAACGGTAATCCCCGTCGTTATAACTGTCTATGCCGATCGGTCGTTTACCTTTATAACCAAGACTCCGCCGGCCTCCGTCCTGCTGAAACAGGCTGCCAAGATAGCCAAGGGGGCCGGCAATCCGAAAAAAGAAAAAGTAGCTCTGTTAACGGGAAGTCAGATCAGGGAGATTGCCGAATTGAAATACAATGATCTGAATGCCATTGATATGGCTGGCGCCATCAGGATTGTTGAAGGTACGGCGCGGTCTATGGGGATTGAAATCGCCGGATAATGGATAAATGAAATTGATGTCGAGGTTTTATCATGTCTAAAGGAAAAGGTTTTTTAGAAGCAAAGAGCAAGGTGGAGGCGGGGAAAAGGTACAGCCTTCAGGAGAGCGTGGCCCTCGTGGTTGGAGCGGCCCGGGTGAAATTCGATGAAACAGTGGATGCGGCCATCCGTCTGGGAGTGAACCCGGCGCATGCCGACCAGATGGTCAGAGGAAGCGTGGTTTTACCCAACGGGTTGGGCAAGACGGTCCGAGTGCTGGCTTTTGCCAAGGGTGAAAAGGAAAAGGAGGCTCTGGATGCCGGTGCGGACTATGTCGGCGCTGACGATATCATCGAGAAAATAAAATCAGGATGGCTGGAGTTTGACCGCGTGGTCGCCACTCCCGATATGATGGGAAGTGTCGGCAAACTGGGTAAGATATTGGGCCCTCGGGGTCTGATGCCCAATCCCAAGGTAGGTACGGTTACCTTTGACGTGGCAACCGCCGTCAGAGAGCTGAAAGCAGGTAAGGTGGAATTTCGTGTAGAAAAGGCGGGGATTGTGCACAGCCCCGTAGGCAAGGTTTCCTTTGGGGCGGATAAGTTGCGGGAAAATGTCCTGGCCCTCCTCGATGCTGTCATCAAGCTGAAGCCGTCTTCCAGCAAGGGCACCTATGTTCGGGGCATATCGCTGTCCAGTACGATGGGGCCTGGGGTAAAGGTTGACCCCTTAGATGTGAGAAGTGTTTAATAGTTTTACTTAAGTCTGAGACAGCAGGTACAGGAGTTTAAACGGTATAAGGCCTGCCGAGACCCGTCATGCTTGATTGTGAGGTCAAAACGTCATCATCGTTTCTGTCTTTCACAATGCGGTGCCCGTGCGGTGCTTGATTAATTCCTGTATGTTGTCCTGTTCTCTGATGTTAGATTATTTGCTGATCGTGGTTTTGGAAATCAAGACATAACGGTAGGAAGGAGGCGGAAAGATTGGATCGGAGGACGAAGGAGCTGGTTGCTGCTGAGCTTCATGAAAAATTGAAGGAGTCGAAAATGGCAATTTTTGCCAATTTCAGCGGCTTGAGCGTGCGAAAGATGACGGAGCTGAGGAATGCCCTGCGTAAATCAGATGCGGAACTAAAGGTGGTCAAGAATACACTCTTGAGGATCGCATCCCAGGAAACACCCTATGGGACGATGCAAGAGCATTTTAAAGGTCCCCTGGCTGTAACCTTGAATCATGGGGATGTTGTTCAGTCAACGAAGGTCTTGGTGGAGTTTGCCAAGAAAAACGCTGAAATCGAGATTAAGGGAGGCATGCTGGATGGCAAGTTTCTGACCAGGGAACAATTGGGTCAGTTGGCCGAGTTGCCGAGCCGGGAAGTCCTGCTGGGTAAACTGCTCTCTATCTTTGTTGCCGTTCAGACGTCGCTTGTCAATGTGCTCAGTGCAGTGCCAAGAGGTTTTGTTCAGGTGCTCGATGCTTATCGAGTTAAAAAAGAACCGGAAAACTAAAACATATAGGAAGGAATTAGTGTCATGAGTGAGATTACAAAAGACGATGTGGTAAAATTTATTGAGGGTATGACGGTCCTGGAACTTTCTCAACTGGTGAAGGAATTGGAGGCACGGTTTGGCGTTAGCGCTGCCGCTCCCGTGGCGATGGCGGCCGCCGGCGGTGGAGAACAGGCCGCGCCGGCCGAGGAGAAAACTGAATTTGATGCCGTTTTAACTGGTTTTGGTGAGCAGAAGATACAGGTTATTAAAGTTGTCCGCGCCATCACCGGTTTGGGTCTCAAGGAAGCCAAGGATTTGGTAGAAGGGGCGCCCAAGGCAATCAAGGAAGCAGTTTCCAAGGATGAAGCCGCCGATATTAAAAAGAAAATTGAAGAAGTTGGCGGTACCGTCGAAGTAAAGTAGGCATTGGTCAATAGTTGATGGCACAAGGTTGTGTTTGCGGGTAGACCAGTGACCAATCGGCAATGGCAGCAGTGGCAATAAGGATACTATGGGTGAACTAAGAAAATATTTTGGCCGTATTAAAAAGGTATGGGATATCCCTAACTTGATTGACATCCAGCTCAAGTCTTATGAAAGGTTTCTGCAGAAGGACGTGGCGCCGGCCAAGAGGGTGAATTACGGTCTCCAGGGTGCGTTCAAAAGCGTTTTTCCCATTTCCGATTTCAGCCGGAAATGTTCGCTTGAATTCGTAAGTTATAAGATCGGCGATGTCCGGTATGATGTCAAGGAATGTCTCCAGAAGGGGATGACTTACGCGGCGCCCTTGAAGATAGTGGCCAGATTGGTTGTCTTCGATACCGATCGCAGTTCCGAGCAACGGCCTATCAGGGACATCAAGGAACAGGAGATATACTTCGGTGAATTACCCTTGATGACCGAAAACGGTACCTTCATCGTCAACGGGACGGAGAGGGTTATTGTCAGTCAGTTGCACCGGTCTCCGGGCATCTTCTTTGACCATGACAAGGGGAAAACGGTTGCCAGCGGGAAAGTCATCTATTCATCCCGGATCATTCCGATTCGTGGTTCCTGGCTTGATTTCGAGTTCGATTCCAAAGATATCCTTTATGTGCGGATAGACAGAAGAAGAAAGATGCCCGTTACCATCCTGCTCAAGGCCATTGGTAATTCTAACGAAGAAATACTCAACTATTTTTATAATATCGAGCGTGTTTTTTTCAAGGGCGAACAGTTATTCCTGGCTGTTGACGACTCGCTGGTCGGACGCAAGGCGCCTGAAGATATAACGATGCCTGGTGCAAAAGAAGTGCTGGCAAAAAAAGGAAGAAAATTAACCAAACCCCTGATCAGGAAAATGTTAGAAACCGGTATCAAGCGCATTAAACTGAAACATGAAGATGTTGTTGGCAAAATTATTGCTGCCGATATCAATGACCTGGAAACGGGAGAAGTCCTGCTGCACAGCAATGAGGAGTTAACCGACGGCGCTTTGGAGCTCTTGCTGGAAAAAGGACTGGGGGAGATACGTCTAATCCAGATAGATGAGGAGAAGGAAAACGCCTCCATAAGAGAGACTATGCTTCTGGATAGAGTTACCTCAGCCGACGAAGCAATTATCGAGATCTACCGGCGGCTGAGGCCCAGCAATCCCCCCACCATGGAGACGGCCAGAAAATTTTTTAATAGTCTGTTTTTTGAGCCGGAGAGTTATGACCTTTCCGATGTGGGAAGGGCGAAGATGAATTATAAACTGCGCCTCAACGTGCCCACCGATGTCACGGTTTTGTTGAAGGAGGATATCCTGGCGGCCGTCAAGTATCTCCTTGATCTGAAGAGGGGCGCGGGTGATTGCAGCGTTGATGACATTGATCACCTGGGTAACAGGCGCGTCAGGTCCGTAGGAGAGCTGATAGAAAACCAGTATCGGATCGGTTTGGTGAGGATGGAGCGGGCCATCAAGGAAAAGATGAGTCTCCAGGACATTGAAACATTGATGCCCCATGACCTGGTAAATGCCAAGCCCGTTTCGGCGGTGGTGAATGAGTTTTTCGGCAGCAGTCAATTGTCGCAGTTTATGGATCAGACCAACCCCCTGTCCGAGATTACCCATAAGAGGAGACTTTCGGCCCTTGGCCCCGGTGGTCTTACGCGGGAGCGGGCCGGCTTTGAAGTGCGGGATGTCCATCCCACCCACTATGGTCGCATCTGCCCGGTAGAGACCCCGGAAGGTCCTAATATCGGTCTCATCGTTTCGCTTAGCACCTATGCCCGGGTCAATGAGTTCGGCTTTATAGAAACGCCCTATCGTGTCGTAAAAGACGGGAAAGTGCTGGAGGATGTCCGTTTTCTGACGGCTATCGAGGAAGAAAATCTGATTATAGCTCAGGCGGACAGACCGCTCGACAAGCAGGGGAGGTTTGTCGGAGAACTGATTTCGGCCAGGAGAGGCGGTGATTTTCTCACTGTCGTACCGCAAGATATAAACATGATGGACGTATCGCCCAACCAGTTAGTCAGCGTGGCCGCCACCCTTATTCCTTTTTTGGAACATGATGATGCCAACCGGGCGCTGATGGGTTCCAACATGCAGCGGCAGGCCGTACCGCTCATGAAACCCGAGATTCCCCTGGTCGGCACGGGTATGGAGGCAATTGTAGCCAGGGATTCCGGCGCTGTTGTTGTGGCCAGGCGGAATGGTATTGTCGAGAGCGTGGATGCTAATCGCATCGTCATCAAATGTCAAAATGTACAAAACAGTGGGTTCGATACGGGGGTTGATATATACAATCTTGTCAAGTACCAGCGTTCCAATCAGGATACCTGCTTCAATCAAAAGCCCATTGTTGATGTCGGACACCAGGTAAAGAAAGGTGAGATTATTGCCGACGGTCCGGCCACCGATAATGGAGAGCTGGCCCTGGGAAGAAATGTCATGGTGGCGTTTATGTCCTGGGGAGGATACAATTACGAGGACTCGATCCTGATCAGTGAAAGAATTGCCAAGGAGGATATCTATACCTCTATCCATATCGAGGAATTTGAAACCATGGCCCGGGATACAAAGCTCGGCATAGAGGAGATAACAAAAGATATTCCCAACGTTGGGGAAGAGGCGCTTCGAAACCTTGATGAAAGTGGTATCATTCGTATCGGCATGTCGGTAAATCCCGGTGATATTCTGGTGGGCAAGATAACCCCGAAGGGTGAGACGCAACTTTCTCCCGAGGAGAAGCTGCTGCGTACCATATTCGGCGAAAAAGCCAGCGATGTTCGCGATACTTCTTTGCGGGTGCCCCCTGGTGTGGAAGGTACAATCATTGATGCGAAGATTTTCTCCCGCAAAGGGACAGAACGTGATCAAAGATCGCAAGCCATTGAGAATGAAGCCATCCAGGCTCTGAGCAAAGATAGAGATGATGAGGTGAGAATTCTCACAGAGACGGTCAGAAGTAAAGTGGCCGGGATGCTGATCGGGAAGGTTTGCTCCGCACGGGTATCCGATCCGAAAAAGAAGAAGATCCTGCTGAAAAAAGGTGACGTGATCTCGGCCGGACTGCTGGGAGCTATCCCCTTCGAATTCTGGAGTAACATCGCCCTTGTGGAAGAAGAGGCCACCGAGGAAAATATCAGGGTTTTGCTGGCCAATCTGGAAAGAAAAGTGGCGGCCGTCGAGGCCCTTTTTGAAACAAAACTGGAAAAGCTCAAAGCCAGCGACGAACTGCCGCCCGGTGTGATCAGATTAGTCAAGGTTTATGTGGCAATCAAGAGAAAGCTTTCCGTCGGGGATAAGATGGCCGGTCGGCATGGCAACAAGGGCGTTTTGTCCCGCATCCTGCCCGAGGAAGATATGCCTTACTTCGAGGATGGCACTCCGGTGGATATAGTCTTAAATCCGCTGGGTGTTCCTTCCCGCATGAATGTCGGTCAGATACTGGAGACGCATCTCGGTTGGGCGTCGAAAGGTCTGGGAGACGGTATCAACGACCTGCTGGCTAAAAAGACGGATCATAAGGGGTTGAAGCAGAAGTTGAAAAATATTTATGCCTCGCCGGCCTTTGAAAGTTTTGTCGATGGGGCGAGCGAGGAAGAGGTCGGACAACTGGCCATTCGTTTGAAGAAGGGCATCCCGATGGCATCTCCTGTTTTTGATGGCGCCAATGAGGGTGATATCCGGGAAATGCTTCATAAGGCCGGTCTTTCCGAAACAGGACAAACCACCCTCTACGACGGTCGCACGGGGGAGCCCTTCGATCAGGAAATAACCGTGGGCATGATTTACATGTTAAAGCTGCACCATCTGGTGGATAACAAGATTCACGCCCGCTCCATTGGTCCTTATTCCTTAGTGACCCAGCAGCCGCTGGGAGGAAAAGCGCAATTCGGCGGTCAGAGGCTGGGCGAGATGGAGGTCTGGGCCATGGAGGCCTATGGCGCCGCCTATTCCCTCCAGGAATTCCTGACCATCAAGTCCGATGATGTTGTCGGCAGAACGAGGATTTATGAGGCAATAGTCAAGGGAGAACATACTTTTGAACCAGGGCTTCCCGAGTCCTTTAACGTTCTTGTCAAGGAGCTGCAAAGCCTTTGCCTGAACGTGGATTTGATTGAAGAGTAGTTAGACAGCCGGAACCATTCGTTATTGCATCACAATAATGATCGCTGTTTTGGAGGAGACAATAAGTGGAAGACGTTTTTACCTATTTTGAGAAGCCGAAAGATCCGATCAGGTTTGATGCCATCAATATATCCATCGCCTCACCAGAGGTGATCCTTTCCTGGTCTCACGGCGAAGTGAAAAAGCCTGAGACGATCAACTACCGTACCTTTAAACCGGAGCGGGACGGTCTTTTTTGCGCGAAAATTTTTGGACCAGTGAAAGATTATGAGTGTCTCTGCGGACGTTACAAACGTATGAAGCACCGCGGCATCGTCTGTGAAAAGTGCGGTGTGGACGTTATACCGTCCAAGGTTCGCCGGGAAAGGATGGGCCACATTACCCTGGCAACACCGGTGGCCCATATCTGGTTTCTTAAAAGCCTGCCGAGTCGGATCGGCAATGTCCTCGATCTGACGCTGAAAGAGCTGGAAAAAATTCTTTATTTTGAATCCTGGATCGTCATGGATCCTAAGAATACAAATTTAAAGAAGAAACAGCTTCTTTCAGAAGAGGAGTATTATGATCTGAGGGAGCAGAGCGGCGCCGATGCCTTTGAGGTGGGCATCGGGGCGGAGGCGGTGAGAAAACTTCTCGAGGAAGTGCAGGTTGCCGAAATGGTCGAGACCCTGCGTGTAGAAGTTAAGACTGCCACTTCGGATACCAAGCGGAAAAAGGCGATCAAGAGGCTTAAGGTGATGGAAGCCTTGAAAAAGTCACAGAACCGGCCGGAGTGGATGGTTCTCACCATCCTGCCCGTTATTCCTCCCGATTTGCGTCCCTTGGTGCCGCTTGACGGCGGGCGGTTTGCCACGTCGGATCTGAACGATCTCTACCGAAGAGTGATAAACAGGAATAACCGTCTGAAGCGGCTGCAGGAATTGAATGCTCCGGAGATAATCATCAGAAACGAGAAGCGAATGCTCCAGGAGGCCGTGGATGTACTTTTTGACAACGGCCGGAGGGGTAGGGCGATTACCGGCTCGAACAAGCGGCCGCTCCGCTCGCTATCGGACATGCTCAAGGGAAAGCAGGGGCGGTTCCGTCAGAATTTGCTCGGGAAACGTGTTGACTATTCCGGTCGTTCCGTCATTACGGTAGGGCCGGACTTGAGATTGCATCAGTGCGGGTTGCCCAAGAAAATGGCGCTTGAACTTTTCAAGCCTTTTATTTACAACCGCTTGCAGGAAAAAGGCTATGTAACTACCGTAAAGAGCGCCAAAAAGATTGTGGAGAAGGAAACCGCGGAAGTTTGGGATGCCCTGGATGAGGTTGTGCGCGAATATCCGGTCATGCTGAACAGGGCGCCTACTTTGCACCGGCTTGGCTTGCAGGCTTTCGAGCCGATCCTGATTGAGGGCAAGGCCATTCAGTTGCACCCCTTGGTTTGCACGGCCTTCAATGCCGATTTTGACGGCGACCAGATGGCGGTGCATATACCTTTGTCCATTGAGGCTCAGGCGGAAGCTCGGGTGCTGATGATGTCCACTAATAACATCCTCTCGCCGGCAAACGGGAAGCCCATTATTATTCCGAGTCAGGATATAGTGCTCGGGATCTACTATTTGACCCGTGATAAAAATGGCTCCAAAGGCGAGGGCATGACCTTTTCCGGACCTGAGGAAGTCCGCAGCGCCTACGACAATAATGTGGTTGACCTCCGCGCCAGGATTAAGGTGCGTATCGGCGGCGAGATTAAGGAAACTACTGTTGGTCGGGTCATACTTTATGAAATTATCCCGGAAGAACTTTCCTTTGATCTGATCAACAAGGTCATGAACAAGAAGGAACTGGCCAATTTAATTGATTATTGCTACCGGTCTTGCGGCGATAAAACAACGGTTGTCCTGGCTGACCGCCTAAAGGATCTGGGCTTCAAGTATGCCACGAAAGCCGGGATATCCTTTGCCGTCCACAACATGATCATCCCGGCCAATAAGAAGGAGATAGTGGCCCGGGCCGACAAGGACGTGCTGAAAATTCAGAAGCAGTATATGGATGGTCTGATCACTGACGGAGAACGTTACAACAAGGTCATTGATATCTGGGCCCAGGCAACGGAGAATATTGCCGCGGAAATGTTAAGCGGCATCAGCACCGAAGAAGTAGTGGGTAAAGACGGGATCAAAACAAGAATCGGCAGTTTTAACCCGATTTTCATGATGGCCGATTCCGGCGCCCGTGGCAGCGCCGTGCAGCTCCGGCAGTTGGCGGGAATGAGAGGTTTGATGGCCAAGCCGTCCGGTGAAATTATTGAAACCCCCATCACGGCTAACTTCCGCGAAGGGTTAACGGTGCTCCAGTATTTCATATCCACCCACGGTGCGCGGAAAGGGCTGGCCGACACGGCCCTCAAGACCGCCAATTCCGGTTACCTTACCCGGCGACTGGTTGATGTGGCTCAGGACTGCATAATTACTGAAGAAAACTGCGGCACTATTGACGGTATCTTTGTAGCGGCGCTGATGGAAGGCGGCGAGATCATCGAGACGGCGGGGGAACGGGTTCTGGGTCGGGTCGCGCTCACGGAAATCATTGACCCCTTTACCGGCGAGATACTGTTGAATAAAAATCAGGAAATTGATGAAACGATGGCTGAGAGAATGGACCGGGCCGGCATTGAAAAAGTAAACATCCGGTCGGTGCTCACCTGCCGCTCGAAACACGGTGTCTGCGCCATGTGTTATGGTCGGGATCTTGCTCATGGCCATCTTGTCAATATCGGTGAAGCCGTGGGGATCGTGGCTGCTCAGTCCATTGGCGAGCCGGGAACCCAGTTGACGATGAGAACCTTTCACATCGGTGGCACAGCGAAATTTGAGGAGCATTCCACGCTGGAAGCAAGGCATGATGGTATTGTCAAGTTCGTGAATTTCCACACGATAAAAAGTAAAGTCGGCGATCTCGTCGTGATGAAGCGCCACGGTGAAATTCACGTGTTGGATGAGCAGGACCGCAGTCGCGGCAAGTATACTGTTCCCTATGGCGCCCATCTAAAGTCTCAAGATGGCAGCCGCGTCAAACGTGGTGATTTAATTGCGGAATGGGATCCATTCTCTATACCGATCCTGGCCGAAGTTGATGGCACAATAAAGTTTGGCGATATTGTTGAAGGCAAGACCATGCAGGAGCAGGTTGATGAGGTAACCGGCTTATCCCGCAAGGTTATCGTTGAATTCAAGGGAGCAGATTTGCGGCCGCGTGTCTCTATCAAGGATAGCAAGGGGAGAACGGCCAAGGTACCGGGTTCCAATGCTGTAGCCAGGCATTTGCTTTCGGTGGGTGCCAATCTGGTCGTTTCTGAAGGCGATCCGGTGAGCGCCGGCGACATTCTGGCCAAGATACCCCGGGAAACGACCAAGACGAAGGATATCACTGGAGGTTTGCCGCGGGTAGCGGAACTTTTCGAGGCGCGCAAACCGAAGGAATATGCCGTCATCAGTGAAATTGACGGCGTCGTCTCCTACGGTAAAGATGCCAAGGGAAAGCGGAAGATCGTCGTGACTCCCGATGTGGGAGAAGAGAAAGAATACCTGATACCCAAGGGTAAGCACGTCAGTGTTCAGGAAGGCGACCGGGTGACAGCGGGAGAGCCGCTTATGGATGGGATTCACAATCCCCATGATCTTCTCGCCATTAAGGGAGAAAAAGAGCTGGCCAAGTACCTCGTGGACGAAGTGCAGGAAGTTTATCGTCTGCAAGGAGTAAAAATTAATGACAAGCATATGGAAGTTATTGTCCGTCAGATGCTGCGGCGGGTAAAGATTGTCGATGCGGGTGATACGTCTTTCATCGGTGACGAGCAGGTCGAAAAACACCGTCTCCAGGAGGAAAACGATAAGGTATTGGAAAAGGGCGGGAAACCGGCGGTGGGGAAGCCGATCCTGCTGGGTATCACCAAGGCGTCCTTAAGCACACAGAGCTTTATCTCGGCAGCTTCCTTTCAGGAGACCACGCGTGTGCTTACGGAAGCCAGCATGGCCGGCAAGACCGACTATCTGCGGGGTCTCAAAGAGAATGTCATTATGGGGAGACTGATCCCTGCCGGTACGGGGCTTTCCCTGTACCGTAAGCTCGGCATCAAGACGGAAACAGATGAAATTGTTCCGCCTGATCCGGAAGTAGACCAAGATGGCGAGAATAATGATGAGAAAAAGCTTGACACAATGGAAGCTAATTGATAGTTAAACCATCTTTTGCAGCACCAAAAAGTAATAGAGCAATGCAACAGCAAGGGGAAGAGTAATGCCGACAGTCAATCAGTTAGTCCGCAAGGGAAGAGCGAAGATAGGGCAAAAGGTGACGACACCGGCGCTTGCCAGTTCTCCTCAGAGAAGAGGCGTTTGTGTCCGGGTATATACGACGACACCCAAAAAGCCGAATTCGGCATTGAGGAAAGTGGCAAGAGTTCGCCTCACCAGCGGTTATGAAGTGACTTCCTATATCCCCGGAGTAGGTCATAATCTTCAGGAGCATTCCGTCGTTCTGGTGCGGGGGGGGAGGGTGAAGGATCTTCCCGGTGTGCGGTATCATATTATAAGAGGTACGCTTGACGCCGTGGGCGTTCAAGATAGAAAACAGAGCCGGTCCAAATATGGGGCCAAAAGGCCGAGTTAATTAGTCTGGGTTAGGAAACAGCATTATGCCGAGAAGAAGAGAGATAGCCAAAAGAGAGATATTGCCGGACCCGAAGTATAATAACGAGCTCGTGGCAAAGTTTATCAACAGCCTCTTGAAGAGAGGTAAAAAGAGCATTGCCGAGGCGATACTTTATGGCGCTTTTGATCTCATTGAAAAAAAGAGCAAAGAGGCGCCGGTGGAGGTGTTTGAAAAGGCAGTAAGCAATGTGAAGCCGGTTATTGAAGTTAAAGCCAGGCGCGTAGGAGGTTCCACCTACCAGGTTCCCACCGAGGTGGCATCGCCCCGGCGGGTGGCCTTGGGCATCCGCTGGTTGATCCTGCATGCCCGTGAGCGTGGTGAGAAGACCATGAGAGAGAAGCTGGCGGCAGAGTTGATGGATGCGGCCAACAACAGGGGTGCGGCGATCAAAAAGAAGGAAAGCGTTCATAAAATGGCGGAAGCAAATAAAGCGTTTGCGCATTATAGATTTTAGCATAAGGAGGTAAACGGAAATGGCCAAGAAAAAATTTGAAAGGAACAAGCCGCATCTCAATATCGGAACGATAGGGCACGTGGATCACGGCAAGACGACCTTAACGGCAGCGATTACGAAGCATCTGGCCAAGAGAGGTTTGGCGGAATTCAGGCCTTTTGATTCCATAGATAATGCCCCTGAAGAAAAGGAAAGGGGTGTAACCATCAACATTGCCCATGTGGAATATGAAACCACCAAGCGTCATTACGCGCATGTTGATTGTCCGGGACACGCCGATTACATAAAGAACATGATTTCGGGAGCGGCGCACATGGACGGCGCCATTCTTGTGGTTGCGGCCTCCGATGGTCCCATGCCACAGACCAGAGAGCACATCCTTTTGGCGCGTCAGGTGCAGGTTCCTTATATGGTAGTATTTTTAAATAAAGTTGACCTGGTTGATGATCCGGAGCTTCTGGATCTGGTGGAACTGGAGTTAAGAGAGCTTCTTACTGCTTATGAATTCCCGGGCGACGACATTCCTATCATCCGCGGTTCAGCGTTGAAGGCCTTGGAGCAGGAAGATACGAAGGCCCCGGATGTCAAGTGCATTGACGAGTTAATGGATGCCATAGATAACTACATTCCCCAACCCGTACGTGACCTTGACAAACCATTCCTGATGCCGGTGGGCGATGTGTTTACCATCTCTGGGCGCGGCACTGTGGTTACGGGCAGGATTGATCGCGGTATCGTCAAAGTCGGTGAAGAGGTTGAAATTATTGGCATCAGGCCCACGATAAAGAGCGTCTGCACTGGTGTGGAAATGTTTCGCAAGACACTGGATGAAGGCCGGGCCGGAGACGATGTCGGTTTGTTGATCCGCGGCATTAAGCGTGAAGAGGTAGAGAGAGGCCAGGTGGTGGCCAAGCCCGGCTCCATAACGCCGCATACCAAGTTCCAGGCGACGGTTTATATATTGACCAAGGAAGAAGGCGGTCGGCACACGCCCTTCTTTAACGGTTATCGTCCCCAGTTTTATTTTCGGACGACCGATGTGACGGGCATAGCAACCTTACCGCAGGACGTGGAAATGGTGATGCCCGGTGACAATGTAAATATGGAAATTGAGTTGATTACGCCCATTGCCATGGAAGAGCAGCTCCGTTTTGCCATCCGGGAAGGCGGCAGGACCGTAGGGGCGGGAGTAGTAAGTAAGGTTATTGCGTAACCGGTTCGTTAACTTATCCCGTTTATCGGGGTTAAGGTTGAGTGGAAATGAAAGAACAGAAGATTAGAATCCGTCTTAAAGCCTACGATTCCAAATTGTTGGACAGGTCTGTCGGGGAAATTATTGAAACCGCCAAGAGGACCGGTGCCAGGATAGCCGGTCCCGTGCCGCTGCCTACGGAGATAAATAAGTACTGCGTAAACCGTTCACCGCACGTGGACAAGAAATCGAGGGAACAATTCGAGATCCGGACACATAAGAGATTAATTGATATCATCGAGCCGACGCAATCAACAGTAGATGCGCTTATGAAACTGGACCTTTCGGCAGGAGTTGATGTAGAGATCAAGGCTTAGCTTCCATAGAGGGAATAAAAGAGTGAAGTTATGAAAATGGGAATCATTGGTAGAAAATTGGGTATGAGCCAGATGTTTTCCGAGGATGGAGGCACTGTACCGGTAACGGTAATTGAGATGGAGCCTTCGCTCGTGATACAGAAAAAAACTAAAGAAAACGATGGCTACGATGCCCTGCAACTCGGCTATGGGCGGGTAAGCCAAAAGAAGGTAACTAAGCCCCTGTTAGGTCATTTCCAGAAGGCCGATAAGGGATGCTTTAAAGTTCTGGCAGAATTCAAAGCTGATACCGCTGGCTACGAGCTGGGCCAGGAAATAGGCGTGGATTTTTTTAAAGCCGGAGAGCGGGTGGACATTGTCGGAACATCCAAGGGCAAGGGATTTGCGGGTGTTGTCAAAAGGCATGGATTCAGTGGCGGGCGCAAGACGCATGGCTCCATGTTTCACCGTGCTCCAGGCTCTATCGGCGCCAGTGCTGAGCCGTCCCGAGTCTTCCGGGGTCAAAAACTGCCCGGGCACATGGGCAGCGAGCGGAAAACGGTACAGAATCTGTTAGTATGGGCGGTTGATCCGGGCCGCCATCTTTTACTGGTTAAAGGAGCTGTGCCGGGAAGCAAAAAAGGTTATTTGCTGGTTAAGCAGGCGATAAAGAATGCCGACTAAGTTGCTCTGGGAGTAATACTTCCCGGTAACTATGCGATTATAAGAAACTTGGGTGGTTACGATGCCGATTGCTGGTGTGTTTGACATAGAAAAAAATAAAGTGTCGGAAATCGAATTAAGTGACGCTGTATTTGATGCAGAAGTAAACGAAGCGGTCCTGTACGAAGTGGTCAAGATGCAAATGGCGTTGAGAAGGCGCGGCACTGCGGATACCAAAGAGCGCGGAGAAATTTCGGGCGGCGGTAAAAAGCCGTGGCGCCAGAAGGGGACAGGCCGGGCACGATCCGGTACGAGCCGTTCGCCCCTTTGGCGCGGTGGTGGTACGGTTTTCGGACCCCATCCGCGCGATTATTCATTTAAGGTCCCGAAAAAAGTGCGCCGGAAGGCCTTGATGTCCGCCTTGACCTTGAAGTATCGGGGGAATCAGATGGTCATCCTCCGGGATTTCCCGTTGACGGAAATAAAGACGAAAAAATTTGTAGAAGTTGTGAACAGATTCGGCTGGGAAAAGGTTCTGATTATTCTGGACAAATCTTATCCGGTGCTGGAGAAGTCATCTAAAAACATCAAAAATGTAAAAATGATGAGATCAGAGGGGCTGAACGTCTATGATCTGCTTAATTATGAGCACGTTGTTTTGCTCGAACCCTCTGTTAAGTTGATCGAAGGGATATTGATTTCATAATGGAAATGCATCGTGTTATAAAAAAGTATCTGGTCACCGAAAAAACTACGGCCTCCAAGGAACAAGGCAACAAGTATATTTTCCAGGTGGACAGGGGCGCCAACAAAATAGAAGTCGGTAGAGCGGTAGCAAGCCTTTTCAAGGTCAAGGTACTCGACGTTCATATCATGAATGTGCTGGGCAAGAAAAAGCGCGTCGGCAAGGTAGTCGGTGAGAAGAGCTCCTGGAAAAAGGCGATTGTGACGGTGGCCAAAGATAACCGGATTGAGATCATTGAAGGGGTATGAGCCCCATCTCCAAGGTACCAAGACTTTAAGTGACTTAAGGAATAAAGCCGATGGCGATAAGAAAATACAAACCAACATCACCGGGAAGAAGATTTCAGACCTGTTCCGACTTCAAGGAAATTACTTCCACCGAGCCGGAAAAGAAACTGCTGAAGGCTATCAGCAGGACGGGGGGACGCAACAGCTACGGCCGAATGACCATGAGGCACATTGGCGGCGGGCACAAGAGGCGTTACCGGCTGATTGATTTCCGGCGCGACAAGTTGGATATCCCGGCCAAGGTGGCGGCGATCGAATATGATCCGAATCGCTCGTCCCGGATTGCCCTGCTGAATTATGCTGATGGAGAGAAACGTTATATCATTGCGCCGGCCAAATTAGATGTGGGCGCCCAGATCGTCAGCGGCGAAAGTGTGGACATTAAAGTGGGAAATACGGTGCCGCTGAAAAATTTGCCGCTGGGGTCTTTGATTCACAACCTGGAAGTCAAGGTGGGACGCGGTGGACAGATGATCCGCAGCGCCGGCACCCTGGGTCAGCTCATGGCCAAGGAAGGGCGGTATGCCCAGGTAAGGCTGCCTTCCGGTGAAGTCAGGAAGGTCTTCATGGAATGCAAGGCGACTATTGGTCAGGTGGGCAATATTGATCATGAAAACGTCAGTTTGGGCAAGGCGGGGCGTTCGCGATGGCTGGGAAGACGTCCCAAGGTAAGGGGTGTGGCCATGAATCCCGTTGATCACCCCATGGGCGGCGGCGAGGGTAAGTCATCGGGCGGCAGGCATCCTTGCACCCCTTGGGGTGTACCGACAAAGGGCCATAAGACAAGAACGAATAAGAGCACGGATAAATATATCGTAAAGAGAAGAGGTTAAGAAGGTGGCGCGTTCGATTAAGAAGGGTGCGTACGTTGAGGGCAGGCTCCTGACAAAGGTAAGAGCGGCGGAAGCAGCGGGCAGTAAGGGCGTCCAGAAGACGTGGTCGCGCCGTTCCACAATAACGCCGGAATTAATAGGTAATACCTTTGCCGTACATAATGGCAAGAAGTTTATCCCGGTCTTCGTTACCGAAAATATGGTAGGGCATAAGTTAGGTGAGTTTTCACCCACCAGGACTTTCTACAGTCACGCCGGTGATCGGAAAACAAAAGTTCGTAAATAAAATGGCTGATCGTGGCCTGGAATTCAGGCATACAGCGCGGGTGTCGCGCCCTGCAGGTGTTCAAGGTGTTTGCGGCCGCGGCTGATGTTGGTTGGGAGAAAATATGGAAGCAAGGGCAACTGCTAAATATATTCGGATTTCACCACAGAAGGTAAGATTAGTGGTGGATCTGGTGCGGGGCAAGAAAATTGGTGATGCTAAGAAAATACTCATGTTTACAAGGAAGTATGCCGCCTCGGCAGTGGGGAAGGTGTTGAACTCAGCCGTGGCCAACGCGAGGCAAAATGCCAGCATGGACGAGAATATTCTCTATGTAAAAGAGATATTTGTTGACCAGGGCCCCTCTTTGAAGAGATGGCGAGCGAGGGCGCAGGGGCGGGCCGCGGCTATTAAAAAGAGGATGAGTCACATTACGGTAATTCTTACGGAAGTATAATTGGTGGTCTTGTCACTACGACAAAAAGCGCAGATAAAGTGTTACGATTGAGGAGGTGAAGGGTTGGGGCAGAAGGTAAACCCGATCGGGTTCAGGTTAGGCGGAATTAAGACATGGCGTTCATTGTGGTTTGCTGAAAAGGGTTACAGTGAGTTGCTCCACGAGGATATCCGTATCCGAAAATTTCTCAAAAAGAAGCTTTATAATGCCGGTGTTTCCAGAATCGAAATTGAAAGAGCCTCTAACAAGTCCAAGATAAATATTTATGCGGCCCGTCCGGGAATAATTATCGGTAAAAAAGGCGCAGATATTGAGAAGCTTAAGAAGGAAATTGAACAAGTAAGCTCGGGAGAGACGATTATCAATATTCTGGAGGTGCGCAAACCGGAGGTTGACGCTCAATTGGTGGCGGAGAACATTGCCCAGCAATTAGAGCGGCGGGTGGCCTTCCGCAGGGCGATGAAAAAGTGTGTTACCTCCGCCCTCAAATTCGGTGCCAAAGGCATCCGGGTAAGTTGTTCAGGAAGGCTGGGAGGCGCAGAAATGTCGCGCTCGGAGTGGTATAGAGAGGGAAGGGTCCCCTTGCATACCCTGAGAGCTGATATAGATTACGGATTTACCGAGGCCCATACCGCCTATGGACTTATCGGGATAAAAGTTTTGATGTTTCATGGCGAGGTGTTGCCGACGAAAAGCGCCGCAGTTTAGTAAGGACTTATCATCCTTTCTGGATAGGGGAGATTTTGCATTATGTTAATGCCGAAGAGAGTTAAACATAGAAAGCTGCAGAAGGGTCGTATGGGCGGCAAGGCCGGCCGGGGCGCAACCGTGGCTTTCGGGGAATTTGGTCTCCAGGCCGCCGAGTGTGGTTGGCTTACGGCAAGACAAATTGAGGCCGCCCGTATAGCCATGACGCGTTATGTCAAGAGGGGCGGTAAGATATGGATAAGGATATTCCCCCATAAATCAGTTACCAAGAAGCCGGCAGAAACCAGAATGGGAAAGGGCAAAGGGGCCCCTGAAGAATGGGTGGCCGTTGTCAAGCCCGGCGTGGTGTTATACGAAATGGATGGAGTGACGTCGGAGGTGGCACACGAGGCCTTCCGGCTGGCGGCGCACAAACTTCCCATAGCAACGAAGTTTTTGGCGAGGGAGATGCTTTAATGAAGATAAAGGAGATTCGCGATCTGGGCACTGACGAAGTGAAGCGGAAGAACCTGGATTTGGTCGAGGAACTATTCAGACTGCGCCTCAGGCATACGTCGGGACAATTGGAGACTTCATCCGCGCTGGGACGGGCAAGAAAAGACATCGCCAGAATTAAAACGGTGTTGAGGGAGAGGGAGGCTCAATTAGGATGACCGAGCGTGGCAACAAAAGGCTGATTACAGGCGTGGTTATAAGCGACAAGATGGAAAAAACCATTATCGTGCGTACGGAGAGATTAGTCAAGCATCAAGTCTTCAAGAAATATATCCGCAGGCACGTAAAGTATAAAGCTCACGATGAGAGAAATGAGTGTAAGGCCGGCGATAAAGTGCTTATTATGGAGTCGAGGCCGATAAGCAAGGACAAACGCTGGCGGGTGCGTGAGATACTGGAGAAAGCGAAATAGCGTTCGTTTAGCGGGGTGTTATTATGATTCAAATGCAGACCATATTAAATGTAGCCGACAATTCCGGTGCCAAGAAGGTCTTGTGCATTAAGGTGCTGGGTGGGTCAAAGAGAAGATATGCCAGTGTAGGTGATGTCATCGTTGTCGCTGTGCAGGAGTCTATCCCTAATTCCAAGGTGAAAAAAGGCGACGTGATGAAGGCCGTTGTCGTCCGTACCGTGAAAGAGGTCAGAAGACAGGATGGTTCATATCTCAAGTTTGATGATAATTCCGCCGTGCTGATTACGAACCAGATGGAACCGGTGGGGACAAGGATATTCGGCCCGGTGGCACGTGAGCTGCGGGCCAAGCAGTTTATGAAAATCATCTCTTTGGCACCGGAGGTCTTGTAGCGGGCGTGGTTTTAGATCCGCGGGGATGTAAAGGCATAATTAAATATCAAATGGTTTTTTCGCTGGGGATGGGAGATGCAGGGAATGCGGTTGAAGAAAGGTGACATGGTCAAGGTTGTGGCCGGTAAGGAAAAGGGGAAGACCGGCAAGGTCCTGAAGGTTGTTGCCGAGAAAAATAAAGTTGTTGTGGAGAAATTGAACTTTGTCAAGAGACATCAGAAAGCTGATGCCAAAGGCAAGGGCGGGATTGTGGAGAAAGAAGCCCCCATCCACGCTTCCAATGTCATGCTGCTTTGTGACAAGTGTGATGCTGCGGTCCGGTTTGGACACAAGCTGTCGGATGATGGGAAGAAAGAGCGTGTTTGCAGTAAATGTCATGAAGTACTGAATGCTTAAGTATCTTATAAAGGTCTATAAACAATGACGAGATTGGAAGCCTATTATCTAAAAGAAGTCGTCCCTGCTTTGATCGCTGAGCTGGGTTATAAAAATCGCATGCAGGTACCCAAGATGGAGAAGATTGTCGTCAATATGGGTGTCGGCGAAGCGATTCAGAATGCTAAAATCCTGGACAAGGCGGCGGAAGAGCTGGCCCTAATCACTGGTCAGAAACCCGTGATTACCAAGGCGAAGCGCTCTATCGCTACCTTTAAGTTGCGCCAGGGCATGCCGATCGGATGTTGTGTAACCCTGAGAAAGGACATAATGTACGAATTTTTTGACCGGCTGGTTAATGCAGCAATTCCCCGGATCAGGGATTTTCGTGGCATAGCACCGAGTTCATTTGACGGCCGGGGTAATTTTGCCATGGGACTTCAGGAGCAGCTTATCTTCCCGGAAATAGATTACGATAAGGTTGACAAGGCGCGGGGTATGAACATTGTGATCGTTACTTCGGCCAAGACCGATGAAGAAGGCCGGAAACTCTTGAAATGCATGGGAGTTCCGTTTAAGAGTTAAAGGGCAAAGAGCGCCCGTGATGGCCGGGCTGTGACCTTGGAGGGCTTAGTGTGGCAAAGAAATCCTTAATTGCGAAAGCTAAAACTAAAATGAAGTTTGCGGTGCGGCAGTATAATCGGTGTCCGCTTTGTGGCCGGCCGAGAGCGTATTACAGAAAATTTGACATGTGCAGGATATGCTTGAGAAACCTTTCCCTGAGGGGAGAAATCCCGGGTGTTATAAAGTCCAGTTGGTAGAGTAAAGGAGCAAAGTATGGGAGTAAGCGATCCAATTGCCGATATGTTGACCAGGATCAGAAATGCCAACAGGGTGCATTTTAAATCGGTGGATGTAATATTGTCTCGCACCAATCAGAATATCTGCAAAGTGCTGAAAAAATCCGGCTATATAAGCGGCTTTGACGTTAAGAAGGACAGTGCAGGGCATGAAATGCTGAGGGTGTATCTGAAAAATCCAGTCTTGAAGCAGACAAGTATCACGGATATACAGAGAATCAGCAAGCCAGGCCGCAGGGTTTATGTGCATTGCGATAATATCCCCAAGGTATTGGATGGTTACGGAGTAGCTGTTATCTCTACCTCCAGAGGGGTCATGACGGACAAAGAGGCGAAGACGCTGAATATCGGCGGCGAGCTTCTCTGCAGCGTTTGGTAGTCTGCCCCAGGGGGATTCCCCCTCGGTCCGTTTTTCGGGAGATTGATGAAATGTCAAGAATTGGAAAAAAACCGATAGAGTTTCCTGCCGGGGTAAAATTGGTGCAGGATAAATCTGTTATCAAGATCAATGGTCCCAAAGGAAACTTGTCCATGACGCTGCCGCCGGGTGTTGAGATCAGCCAGGACAGCGGCACTATTGTTGTCAAGTGCATTTCGGAAGACAGGAAGGAAATGGCCTATCACGGGTTAGTGCGCACTCTCCTCGGGAACATGGTGACGGGGGTGAGCAAGGGCTTTGAAAAGGGTCTGGAAATATCCGGCGTGGGTTATCGCGCCGAGGTTAAGGATGGCATGATCAAGATGCTGCTGGGATATTCAAATCCCGTGGAATATGCAATCCCGCCCGGTATTGACATCAAGGTGGATAAGCAGGTTAATATCGTTGTCGGCGGTATAGATAAAGAGTTGGTAGGCAGGGTGGCGGCCGAGATTCGATCTTTGAAGAAACCGGAACCTTACAAAGGCAAGGGGATAAGGTATGTCGGCGAGAAGATCAGGCGAAAAGTCGGCAAATCTGTGGGGGCTTAGTAAAGCGAGTTATTCCCGATAATATTTCTGTGGTGTGGAAGAGGTAGGACATTGGCAACGAAGAAGGTAGAAAAGATCAGGGCCAAGCGCAAGGCAAGGGTAAGCGGCAAGTTAACGGGCAGTGAAACCAGACCGAGACTTGCTGTTTTCCGGAGCGCCAGACACATCTATGTTCAGGCCATTGCCGATGATACGGCAAGTACCCTGGCTGCGGCGTCAACACTAAGCAAAGATATAAAAGACACTGTTGCGGGCATGAAGAAGGTTGACGCGGCCAAAGAAGTAGGAAAATTGTTGTCACGGCGTCTCATGGCCCGCGGCATAGGGACGGTTATTTTTGACCGGGGGCGTTTCCTCTATCACGGTCGGGTAAAAGCGCTGGCCGAAGCCGCGCGCGAGGCGGGTTTGAAGTTTTAATGCCCAGCTTGGGATGGTAATTTCTAACTTACTAATTTAATAAGGATCGAGCATTGAATACCAGAGAAGTAAAGGAATCGGAACTTCAGGACAGGGTGATAGCAATCAACAGAACCGCCAAAGTTGTCAAAGGTGGAAGAAGGTTCAGATTCAGCGCCATAGTGGTTGTCGGCGATGGAAAGGGCTCTGTTGGCGCCGGATTGGGGAAGGCGCATGAAGTCCCGGAGGCGATCAGGAAGGGCATGGAGCAGGCTAAAAAAAGCATGCTTAAGTGCGCTATCATGAACAGGACGATTCCCTACGGCGTCGTAGGGCACTTCGGCGCCGGCAAGGTTATGCTAAAGCCGGCCTCGGAAGGGACGGGCCTTATTGCCGGGGGTGCTGTCCGGGCGGTGCTTGAGGTTGCCGGGATACACAATATATTGACCAAATGTCTGGGCTCCCATAATCCGCATAATTTGGTTAAAGCAACGATAGATGGACTGTGCCAGTTACGCTCACCGGCGGACATTGCCCTGCTGAGAGGCCGGGAGCTTGCGGAAATATAACGGCGCCCACAGGGTATATCTGTAAAAAGAGGGTTTGCAGTGAAAAAATTAAAGATAAAACAGATAAGAAGTTATATCGGCCGACCGGAAAAGCATCGGCGCGTTTTGCGTGGCCTCGGATTGGGTAAATTAAACAGAACCGTCCTTCTTAATGACACCCCGGAGATCCGGGGCATGGCGCAAAAGGTCATACACTTAATTGCATTGGAAGAAGTTGAGGGGAACGAAATATGAATTTAGGTGCCTTAAAACCGCCGGCCGGTTCCCGGAAGAAGAGAAAAAGAGTGGGACGGGGCGGCGACCATGGCGGCACGTCCTGCAGGGGTAATAAGGGCCAGAACGCCCGTTCCGGAGGAGGGGTGAGGCCGTCTTTTGAAGGCGGGCAGATGCCGATTACCCGGAGGTTGCCCAAGCGCGGTTTCCATAACAAATTCCGCCGCATTGTTGGCGTTGTTAACGTCGGGCAGTTGGAACAGTTTCCGCAAGGGACTGTTATTGATGAGGAACTGTTGCTTAATTGCGGCTTGATCAAGAGAAAAGTTGAGGCGGTAAAGATCCTCGGCAAGGGTGAGATCGAACGTGCCCTGTCCGTCAAGGTAGGCTTGATCAGCAAAGGCGCCCGGGATAAGATAATCGCCGCCGGCGGCTCAATTGTAGAGGTTAACTGACTTTGTTAGACGGATTCGGAAATATTTCCAAGGTACCGGAGCTGCAAAAGAGAATCCTCCTTACCTTTTTGCTGCTGGCGGTTTATCGGATCGGCGCACATGTGCCGACTCCCGGAATTGACACGGCAGCGCTGGCGGCTTTTTTTGATCAGAACAAGGGATCGCTGCTGGGATTTTTCGACATGTTTGCCGGCGGCGCCCTGAGCAAGCTCTCCGTATTTGCTTTGGGGATTATGCCTTACATCAGCGCCTCCATCATTCTGCAGTTGCTGACGGTGGCCGTACCTCATTTAGAAAGGCTGTCCAAGGAAGGTGATGCGGGCCGAAGAAAGATCACCCAGTACACCCGCTATGGCACCGTTGGGCTCAGCATGATTCAGGGGTTCGGTATCGCCATTGGGCTGGAGAATATGGCCGGTCCGACGGGGGCAGCCATTGTCATACAGGCCGGCTGGTGGTTTCGGTTGTTAACGGTCATTACTTTGACGGCTGGAACGGCATTCATCATGTGGCTGGGCGAACAGATAACGGAAAAAGGGATCGGCAACGGCATATCCCTGATTATATTTGCCGGTATTGTGGTGCGGGGGCCGGAGGCGATCGTTAACACCTTCCGTCTACTGGCGAGCGGTGAGATGGGAATCATTTTCATCCTGCTTTTGATCATTTTGATGGTGGCTGTGGTTGGCTTCATAGTATTTGTAGAAAGTGGTCAGCGTCGGATACCCATTCAATATGCCAAGCGCGTGGTGGGCAATAAGATGTACGGCGGACAAACGACGCATCTGCCTCTCAAGGTGAATACCGCCGGAGTTATCCCGCCTATTTTTGCCTCTTCCCTCATCATGTTCCCGGCGACGATCGCCAATTTCATTCCTCATCCCTGGATGAAGGCGGTCTCGGGTCTTTTGATGCCGGGCCGGTTGGGTTATGAGCTCCTGTTTGTGGCTTTTGTGGTTTTTTTCTGCTATTTTTACACGGCGGTCACGTTTAATCCCGTGGAAGTATCAGATAATATAAAGAAATATGGTGGATACGTTCCCGGCATCAGGCCCGGCAAGAAAACGGCCGAGTACATGGATGAAGTTCTGACCAGATTGACCTTTAGCGGCGCCATCTACGTTTCTGCGGTCTGCGTGCTACCGAGCGTTCTCATCAGCAATTTCAACGTGCCCTTTTACTTCGGCGGCACGGCCCTGCTGATTGTGGTGGGAGTCGCCCTCGATACCGCGTCGCAGATAGAAACTCATTTGTTGACCAGACAGTATGAAGGTTTTATGAAAAAGGGCCGTATTGCGCGCAGGCGCTGAATGTAAATATGGTCATCTTGAAGCAACCGGAGGAGATCGAAAAAATAAGGGCGAGTAACCGAGTGGTGGCGGAAGTCCTGAAAGAATTGAAAAAGGCTGTCATACCAGGTATCACGACCAGAGAATTAGATAGGCTGGCAGAAAGCCTGTCGGTAAGCAAGAAAGTCCGGCCCGCCTTCAAGGGTTATAAGGGGTATCCGTTTTCACTCTGCACCTCGGTTAATGAAGAGGTGGTCCACGGGCTCCCGTCTGACAGAGTGCTCATTGAGGGAGATATAATCAGCCTGGACTTTGGGGTTTTCCACGCCGGGTACTATGGTGATGCGGCGATAACGGTCCCCGTGGGGAAGATAGCGGGGAGTGCGGCCGGGTTGTTGCAGACAACCGAGAGCGGTTTATACGCCGGCATCAAGGCGGCCAGGGCAGGCAACAGATTGGGGGATATTTCCTTTGCGGTTCAAAGTATAGTGGAAGCCGCTGGTTATTCAGTCGTAAGAGATTTTGTCGGCCATGGCATCGGGCGAAGCTTGCACGAAGATCCCCAGATACCGAATCATGGGGTGCGGGGCCGCGGCATAGAGCTTAGGGTCGGGATGGTTTTGGCGATCGAACCGATGGTCAACGCCGGGACTTATAGAGTTAAAGTAAAACCGGATGGTTGGACTGTGGTTACCGAAGACGCGGGTCTTTCCGCTCATTTTGAGCATTCGGTGGCAATTACTGAGGCGGGGCCGGCTATCCTGAGTCAGTTGCAGTAATGATAAGTAAAAAATGGTTATGATCCGGTATATGAGCGGCAGGTTATGGCAAAAGAAGAGGCAATCGAGGTTGAAGGTAAGGTAATAGAGCCGCTGCCCAATGCCATGTTCCGCGTGGAACTGGAGAACGGGTATAAGGTACTGGCGCATATCTCCGGGAAAATGCGGATGCATTTTATCAAGATTCTGCCGGGTGACAAGGTGACGGTGGAGTTGTCTCCCTACGACTTGTCGCGCGGGAGAATAATATACAGGACGAAATAAGGGTGTGGTCGAGGCTGGCGCCGTGACAGGTAGCGGCGGCGGCAGAACGTGCAATCGAGGTGATGCGGTGAAAGTCAGGTCGTCAATAAAAAAGATATGTGATAAATGTAAAATTCTCAAGCGGAAGGGCGTATTGAGAGTGATTTGCGAAAACCCCAAGCACAAGCAGCGGCAGGGGTAAGTCATTGAGTTTCTCCAGGAGGTAGTAAGGTGGCAAGAATTGCGGGGGTGGATTTACCCAAGAATAAAAGGATGGAGATCGCGCTTACTTATATATATGGTATTGGGCGCAGCAAGTCGGTCTATATCCTTGACAAAGCCGGTGTGAGCAACGATACCAAGACGGACAATCTTGCCGATTCGGAGATCACGGCCATAAGAAATGTTATTGACAAGGAACTCAAGGTGGAGGGCGACCTGAGGCGGGAGATATCAATGTCCATCAAGCGTCTCATGGACATCGGCGCCTACCGGGGCTTGCGACACCGCAAGGGACTGCCTGTCCGGGGGCAAAGGACAAGCACTAATGCGCGGACCAGAAAAGGACCGCGGCGGGCCGTGGCGTCCAAGAAGAAGTAGTAATATCAGATAAATGCAAGGTGTGAGATTGGCCGACAGGCTGAAATCATGGCAGATGGGTTGCAGATGGGTGATTAACCCGACCCGGAGGTAGAATGGCAAAGACAGTCAGGAAAACAGGCAAGAAGAAGGAAAAAAAGAATATTACCGAGGGTGTTGCGCATATCCAGTCCACATTCAATAATACCATTGTGACCATTACTGATCTCAGTGGCAATGTGATTGCCTGGTCATCCTCGGGAACGGAAGGATTTAAGGGGTCGCGGAAGAGCACTCCCTTTGCGGCCCAGATGGCGGCCGAGAGCGCCGTCAAGAAGGCTAAAGAACACGGATTAAGGAACGTGCAGGTGTTCGTGAAAGGTCCGGGGGCGGGAAGAGAGTCGGCGCTCAGGTCCCTGCAGTTGGCCGGTCTTAAAATCAGCCTCATCAGGGATGTTACTCCCGTTCCGCACAACGGCTGCCGTCCACCAAAAAGAAGAAGGGTGTAGCAAATAACAAACACCGCTGATCAATTGTCAATAGTCGGAATTGACAATTGATCAGCGGTAATAGATCACTGATCAGGGAGGCTTTTTTGGCAAGATATTTAGATTCCGCGTGCCGGTTATGCCGGAGAGAAGGACTGAAGTTATTTCTCAAAGGGGACAGGTGCTATAGTGAGAAGTGCGCCTTTGAGCGGCGGGGATATGCGCCGGGCGATCACGGTCAGATGCGCCGGAAGCAGCCGTCTGATTACGGCATCCAGTTGCGTGAGAAGCAGAAGCTCAAGAGGATGTACGGGCTGCTGGAAAAGCAGTTCCACGGCAGCTTTGAAACGGCCGAGAAAAAAAAGGGCATTACGGGCGCCAATCTTTTGATTGGTCTGGAGAGGCGTCTGGACAATATGGTTTTCCGCATGGGTTTTGCCAGTTCGAGAAATGAAGCGCGCCAGTTGGTCACGCATCGGCATTTCCTCGTGAATGGCAAGGCGGTGAATATACCTTCTTATCTGCTCAAGGCCGGGGACGAAATTACCCTGAAGGAAAAAAGCCGGAAAGTGGCCTGCATCCTGGAAGCCATGGGAACGGTGGCCAGGAGAGGCGTGCCGCAGTGGCTGGCGCTGAACAAAGAGGGTTTTCAAGCCAGTGTAAAGATGCTTCCTACCCGGGAAGAATTGACCATGCCGGTTCAGGAACAGTTGGTTGTTGAACTTTACTCGAAGTAAAGAATTGATGCCGCATAACAAGGGTAGGGAATAGAAATTATGCAAAAAAACTGGGATAGTCTCATCCGACCAAAGCGTATTGATATTGATGAAAGCACACATACCCGTTTTTATGGGGAGTTTAGCTGCCAGCCGTTAGAGCGGGGGTTCGGCATTACCTTGGGCAATGCCCTGCGGCGGGTCTTGCTGTCTTCCATCCAGGGGGCGGCAATAGTTTCCCTTCAGATTGACGGGGTGTTGCACGAATTTTCTACCGTGCCCGGAGTTAAGGAAGATGTGACGGACATCATCCTTAACTTGAAGGGAGTTCGGATGAAAATTCATCAGGACGGGCCGCAGGAGATAAGAATTGACGCCAAAAAAGCGGGCGTCGTCACGGCGGGCGATATCATAACGGATGGTACAGTGGAAATACTCAATCCCGACCATCACATTGCCACTCTTTCCGGAGAAGCGCCTTTTCGGGCTTTGATGGTTGCCAAGATGGGCAAGGGTTATATACCGGCCGGCAGTGGCAAGGATATTGATCAGCCTGAGGGCGTCATCAATATGGACGCCTTATTTTCGCCCGTAACAAAGGTCAATTATACGGTTACCTATGCGCGTGTTGGTCAGATCGCCGATTACGACAGGCTTATTCTGGAGGTCTGGACGGATGGCAGCGTGTTGCCGGAAGACGCAGTTGCTTATTCGGCCAAGATTTTGAAATATCAGCTTGATATATTGATCAATTTTGATGAAGCTGATGAAGAGGAAGAGCAACGGGGTGCGGAGGAAGGCGGTACTATTAATGATCAACTGCTGCGTCAGGTTGACGAACTGGAGCTTTCCGTAAGATCGGCCAATTGTCTGAAAAATGCCGGAATTAATATGATCGGGGAGCTCGTGCAAAAATCGGAAGCAGAGATGCTGAAGACCAAAAATTTTGGCCGCAAGTCTCTCAGTGAGATCAAGGAAGTGTTGGGTGAGCTGGGACTTGGTTTCGGTATGAAGCTTGGATAATCATATCGGCAGCGGTAGGGGCGCGTTTGAAACCTGCTCCTGCCGATCTGGGTGGGAAAGGAAGAATAGTAATGCTTTACGGGAAATCAGGCAGTAAACTGGGAAGAACGACGAGCCACAAAAAAGCCATGTTACGCAACATGGCAACTTCTATTATAAAGTATGAAAAGATTAGAACCACTGATTCGAAGGCCAGAGAAATAAAGAGGGTGGCCGATAAATTAGTGACGTTAGGCAAGAGAGGCGATCTTCATGCCCGGAGACAAGCCGCGTCTTTTGTAAGAGACCGGGCGATGGTGGGTAAACTGTTTGATGAATTGTCGGCTCGTTATCGCGACCGGGCCGGCGGTTATACGCGGGTCATCAAGGTGGGTTGCCGGATCGGCGATAATGCGCCCATGTCCATTGTAGAATTTATTCAATAAACGACGAGGGAACAATTCTTCCTCTGCTATCATCTCTGTTCAGTAGGGAGGAACGGGAAGATGGAGATCAGGGTCCTTGGTTGCCACGGATCGCAGCTTCCTGGTTATAATACGACCTGCTTTTTGCTGGACGGCAAGATCCTGCTGGACGGCGGGACCATCACATCAGTCCTCACTGCCGAAGAGCAACTAAACATCGAGTATGTTTTTGTCACCCATGCCCACCTCGATCACATCAGCGACATCATGTTTCTGGCCGACAACCTTTGCTATTCGCAAAGAGAACGGCCCTTAGTTGTTTTGAGCACCCCCCAGATCATCGCCACATTACGGTATTACCTGTTTAATGGTGTCATCTGGCCGGATTTCTCCGGCATTCCCAGTGCGGAAAATCCCGTTATAAAATTCGAGGCCATCTCACCGGGGGGAACCGTCACGACCGCCGGGTTGGACATTACCGCTGTCAAGGTCAGTCACTCTGTGGAAACGGTAGGTTATGTTATTGAAGCTGACGAGGGAACCGTCATCTTTATGGGTGATACCGGGCCTACGGATGAAATCTGGCGGATCGCCAGGAAGAAAAAGAAGAAGCTGCAGGCAGTATTCATTGAAACTTCTCTCCCCAACGACATGCAGACCCTGGCCGACATGACGGGGCACTTAACGCCTGCCTCCCTGGAGCAGGAGCTGAGTAAATTGGGCGATCTCAACGTTCCGATCTATCTATACCATATGAAGACCCATCTTCAGGAAGTGATAAGAGAAGAGCTGGCCCTCCTGATGAACGACAACCTGCGTGTCCTTGAGGATGGTCAGATCCTGCAAATCGGGGCGTTATGACCACCCCGGGCGATTACCTTTCCCAGTTGAACAGTTCAATTATTCGTTTAGGTCTCGGTCCGGTCCGGAAACTGCTGGCGTCTTTGCATAATCCCCAGAATCGCTACGCGAGCGTCCTGATCGGCGGCACAAACGGCAAAGGTTCCATCGCCGCTACGACGGCAGCCATTATGCAGGCAGCCGGCTACCGCGTCGGTCTCTATACCTCGCCGCATCTAATTGACATCCGGGAGCGAATTCGCGTCAACGGCGACATGATAGCCGTAAACGAACTGGATGGTCTGATTGACGAGGTGAGGGGACAGGTCGGCGAGGAGATTACCTATTTCGAATTTCTCACGGCGGTGGCCTTTCTGTATTTTTACCGGAGGCAGGTGGAGGTGGCAATCCTGGAAGTAGGTCTGGGGGGCAGGTTGGACGCAACCAACGTTGTTATCCCGGTTCTCTCTGTGATATCCAACATTTCCCTTGAACATGGTGATTATTTAGGCAAGGGGCTGGCGAATATAGCGCGGGAAAAGGGGGGGATTATCCCGGTCGGCGGGGTGTGCGTGACGGCGGCCAGGCAGAAGCCGGTGCGGGAGATACTCGCCGGGATCTGCCTTGACCGCCAGGCGCAGCTCTATCAGTTGGGTAGAGATATCAGCGTCCGACGCCACCATGACGGGACCTTCTCCTATCGGGGGATCAAGAAAAATTATCCGCGGTTGGCCTGTTCTCTCAGGGGAAGGCACCAGGTGGAAAATACCGCCCTGGCGCTGGCGGCCATAGAGCTGCTGGCGGACAGAGGCGGACTGCCTGTCAGTGACGCTGCCGTTTACCGGGGGATGCAGAACACCCGGTGGGAAGGACGGCTGGAGGTCCTGCAGTCGGATCCGCAAATTATCGTGGATGGCGGCCATAATCCGGCCGGGATCGCCGTCCTGGGCCGGGCCTTGCGGGAGGATTTCTCCTATCGCCGTCTGATCCTAATCTTTGGCGTGCTGCGGGATAAAAATTTCCAGTTGATGTTGAAAAAAATTGCGCCGCTGGCGGATGTGGTTATCATCACCCGGCCGGATACGGCAAGGGCCGTCCCGCCGGGCGAACTGACAGCAGCAGCCAGGCTTTATTGCGACCATGTCGAGATCGTCGCCGATACCCGTCAGGCCCTCTACAGGGCCATGGCGGTGGCCGCCAGGGAAGATTTGATCTGTGTTGCCGGGTCACTTTATCTGATCGGAGAAATCAAGCAGGCATACGCGGCGACGCATGCGTAGCCCCTGCATATGCCGACGCCACGAACTCAAGCTGGCTGACGGTGGTATAATGAATAAAATTTTCCCTTGGCATTTTATCTGTTTTCTCACGATCGTTTTCTGGGGCGCCGCCTTTTCCGGTTGGGCGTTGGAGGGGCTTCCCACGACAGGAGGGCCGTTCACCATTGAAGCCGACCGTATCTCCTACGACCAGGGGGAAGATATCTACCGTGCCTCGGGCCAGGTCAGCATTGTTTTTTCGGGCGGCACGCTGCGAGCTGATTCCGTAATGCTGGCCAAGGGCAGCAACACCGCCTCAGCCGAGGGCCGGGTAAGGCTCCAGACGGCAAGCGATCTCCTGGAAGGCGACAAGGTTGATTTTGATCTGACGACGAACACCGGGGTCGTATCTTACGGGAAGATGTTTATTGCCCGGAACCACTTCTATCTGAAGGGCGATAAGATTGAAAAAAGGGGGGAGGCCACCTACCGCATCCAAGGGGCGTGCCTGACCACCTGTGACGGCGAGACGCCGGACTGGCGCCTCACGGCCCGGGAAATGGACGTCACCGTAGATGGTTACGGAAAGCTCAGAGACGGCAAATTTTTCGCTAAAGATGTGCCTATTTTGTACCTCCCCTATTTCATTTTTCCCGCCAAAACGACGCGCCAGACCGGTTTTCTTTTCCCCAGGCTGGCCTACTCGCGCGATAAACTGGGTTGGGATACGGAGATTCCCTTCTATGTAGCCATCTCGAACAGCACCGATGCGACCTTTTATCAGCGCTACATGGATAAGCGAGGATTCAAGGAGGGCGCCGAGTTCCGGTACTTCCTCAATAAAGATTCCTATGGCACCATTTATGGCGATTACCTGCGCGACTCCGCCCAAATCACGGAACAGGCGGGAGCTCTGAGCAGAGACTGGCAGACGCCTCAGAACCGCTGGTCTTTCTACCTGCAAAATTATACCGCCCTGCAACCGGGTTTATACCTGCGGGCCGACATCGCGAAGGTTTCCGACAAATGGTATTTCCGGGATTTCTCCTCGCACAATTATTACCAGGACCATTACGCGCAGAATTCTGATGAACGCTTCCGCAGGGTGTCCTTTACAGCCGACGAATCCCTGGCTTTCCTGGAATCAAAAGTGCGCCTCGTTAAAGACTGGTCTTTATATAATCTCACGGCCCTCCTGAGCTATACGGATGATTTAACGAGAAATTCCAATGACGCCACCTTGCAGAAATATCCCGAGATTACCTTAAGCGGGGTGAAGCAATCTTTCCTGGGTACGCCCGTCAATTTTGTCCTGAATGCTTCCTACAGCGGCAATTACCGGCAGGCGGGACAGGGGGGTAATCTGGGCGATGTTAAGCCGGTTTTTTCGCTGCCCCTGGATGTGGGTGGCTTTTTCAGTTTGATACCGGAGGCGGAGGTCCGGGGGTCGTTCTGGGAAAGGAACGACGACCTGGTGACGGACGACAATAAGCGCGGCCAACGTACCGCCTATCGCCTGGGGATGGACGCGACGACGTCCTTTTTCCGTGATTTTACCCTGGCAGGCCAGGCAAAGGACCCAACGAAGGGCTCAACAAAGGACCCGGTCATGGATAAAATTCGCCATGAAATTAAACCGGAATTGATCTATACCTATCTCCCCTATGTAGAGCAGACAGACCTGCCTGATTTTGCAGACGTTATTGCCGAGCAGCATTCCGTCACAGCGGCCATCACCAATACGCTGGTGGCCAGGATGAAAGACAAGAACGGTGCGACGAGTTATCAGGAAATACTGCGCTTCAAGGTGGCCCAAGGTTATGACATCAAGGAGGCGAGGCGGAATGGCAATGGTTCTGTCGCTCCCCGGCGCCCCTTCGGCGGCGTAGATATGGAGCTGGACTTAACACCTTCTGCTGTCATTGCCTTTTACGTTCGCAACCGGCTCAATGTCAATTCCGGCCGCTGGGAGAAATCCAACTACGATCTCAAAATGACCGATACGCGGGGCGATACCGCGACGATAGGCTACCGCTATACAGCCGATTTACTGGAAGGAATCAATCTTTCCTTCCGGGCCTTTGTAACAAAATCCCTGGACCTGTCCTATGAGCTCAAGAGAAACTTGTTTGACGGGCAGGATATCAGCAATGTCGTCGGCTTTAACTACAGCCGCCAGTGCTGGAGCATCGGTTTAAGCTTTGCTGATGCGGCGAGCGACCGGACGGTAATGCTTTCCTTCTCCCTCAATGGTTTGGGCGGCGTGGGGAAAAAATAGGTAATTTATATGAGAATCCACCCCTTTACCAAAGGGGGGTTAAGGGGGGATTTTCATGTTTCGTTGTGCCCGCGCCGGTCATGGGGGTTAATCAGGGGGAAATATCGAGCAGCACCTTCAGGGCGTCACTCTGAACGGCGCGTGTGAAGGCATCTTCCACCTCGGCGAGGGGATAACAGGCCGTAATCATCTTGGAAAGCGGCATGTCGGGATAGTCCTGCATCATGCGCAGGCCGTCGCCGAGCCGCCCGCAGCGGGAACCGATGACGGATATTTCATTGATGACGATGGGTGCCAGGTTGATATTTTGCGGCTGGGCTGCCGTGGTTTTGAGAACGATTACGCCCCGTGGCCGGCAGAGCTGGATGGCCTCCGAGATTCCCTGACCCGAACCAGTGGCCTCGACGACGATATCCGCCCCATCAGGCGCGGTAAAGTTGGCAGCCAGAGCCGTCTTGATCCCCCGCCACTGAGCCAGCGCCAGTTTCCCGGCATGATGTCCCAGAAGCGTAACATCGGAGCAAACGGTAGCGAGCGCCCAGGCACAGAGAATACCCAAACGGCCGTCACCAATGACGACGATGCGCTCCTCGCCATGGACAGGAAGCTGTTCCAGTATCTCGCAGGCCGCCGAGAGCGGCTCGATTAGAATGGCCCGTTCGTCAGGAATCGCGGCCGGAATTTCCAGCAGATTGGCGATGGGCAGGACGCAGTAATCAGCCAGGCAGCCATCAAGATTAACGATTCCCAGGGTAGTGCGTTGCGGACAATGACGGCCCAACCCTCGGGCGCACCACTCGCAGCAGCCACAGGCGGCGTTAATGTCGCCGGAAACTCTTCTGCCGATCCAGGCAGGATCGTCGCTCTCGGCCACCACGCCGATAAACTCATGCCCCATAACTCCCCGGAAGCCCAAGTAGCCCTGCATGATCTCCATATCGGTCCGGCAGATTCCCGCGATGCGAACCTTAATCAACGCCCATCCCGGCTCCCTCGCCGGTACAGGATAGTCTGTAATACTAATTTGCATTCATAGATATACTAACGATCCATTCGAAACCGGTTAGCCCTGCCACTGTATGATTATCCTTTTCCAAAGTCGCCAGGGAAGTGACAAGTTCATCTTCAACTGCATTCAGGCTATGGAACACCTTAT
>JAPLJV010000066.1 GCA_026388415.1 Deltaproteobacteria bacterium
CGATGCGGGATCGATGGAGTCTATCAGGTTATCGAGAACCAGCGGTTCGGCTCCAGGTTCGCTGTAATACGTCAGGACCATGTGGGCTATATTATATTGTATTGCTTTAACATACGCAATGTTCAGCTTTTCTTCGGCTACGCCCATCGCCTTCAGGGTAAAAAACTTTGCAATTGCAAAATCCTCACAATCACCGGCCTTCTTACAGAGAAACTCAAGAGGCGTCGCCCAGTAATCCTGCACCCCCCAGAGGTCAATGTCGCTTACAAATCGAATCCTGCTGTTATAGAAATCATTTACTTTCTTAAGTTTTTCCCGGTCCGAGGGGCTTTTATCCTTGTGGATCAACTCTTCCCAAGCAGTGAACCGTGCCGGCGCCTCGTTGCCGCACTTCTCTTCTGCTTTCTTCAGGAACTCTTTATCGAAGCGAAAGAGCGTCTCCGTGATGACCGGCACTGCAATCATCAAAGCTATGATAACTGCCAGAATCAGCCGGATTGGCGCTCTTTTTTTTAAATATTTACGCACGGTAGTCGGAGTCAACCTGTCCCAAATTTTATCTCCTGATGTATCTGATTCCCGTCATAACCGCTGCTTCTCATTCTTTAATGAACCCCTTGACTTCTTTTTCAAAAGAATAGGATTCCTCTTTTCCATCTTTTGTCAGAATCTTTACGGTGTAGACATTCATATTGAGTATCTGTCCCTCGATGACCTTCCCATTATTTAAAACGATCCCTTTGATAATTTTGGGCTTGTCTGTAAGAGCGGATGGCAGGGGACTTGCCGCGGCAGCGGGTTCTTTTGCCGGAGTGGCTGCTTCTGAGACACTTGCCTCAGCCGGGGGAGTTTTCATCTCTTCCTGCTTAAGAGGTTCGCTGGCTGGCGGAGGAACAGCCGCCGGCTCAGCCGGCTTTGGGGCCTCGATTACCGGCGGGGCAGCGGGAGCTGCATCAGCAGGCTTAGGAGGCTCACTGGCAGGCAGAGCCACTGCTGCTGGTTCAGCCGCCTGGGGGGTTTCGGCTACTGGTGGGGCTGCGGGAGCTGCATCAGCAGGCTTAGGAGGCTCGCTGACAGAAGGAGCTGCCGCTGGTTCAGCCGCTTTGGGGGCTACTGCAGTTACCGGTGCGGCAGCGGGCGTCGCGCCGTCTATACGGCTCTCTTCAGGCCATTGCAGACCCAAGGTATTTACTAATTTGCCGAGACTGTTCAGCACCCTGTATTCGGCATATAGCATATCATACCGGGAGTTTGCGAGACTCGCCTTGGCGGTAATATACTCTGCCTGTGTATCCAGCAGGTCGAACATGGTGCGTCTTCCTATATTCCATTGCGCTGTAAAGGCATCTGCGGTTGCGCCCGTTGCCTTCACATATTCTTCGAGGAAAACGACTTTTTCCTGAGCCGCTTTATAGGCCTCCCAGGAGAGGCGAACGGACTGTATTATCTGACGCTTGGTGTTATTTAGTATTGCTTCTGCTTCTTTGATTTGCTGAGCTGTCTGCGAGATGCGGGCCTTATTATACCCCCCATTAAAGATATTGAAATTTAACGAGGCAGTCGCCGTCAGGTTCTCCTGATAGCCGGGGGCGTTGACTGCATCATTTTGCCACGCATAATCAACTGCCAGATCAATAGTCGGATACAGTTGACTCTGAGCAGTTTTATACTGTGCCTGCCTGGCGTCTAGATCGGCTTGGGCAGACTTGAGAATAGGATAGCCTTGCAGCGCCAATATCTCTGCCTCTTTCATTGACTCAGGAATGACTGATCCCATTGATTGGGGTTTAGTCAGGTCTTCCGGCAAACGGCCGATGACCGCTTGGTAGGATGTTTTGGCATCAATATTGTTTGCCGCAGCTATAACAGCATTGGACTGTGATAAAGCCAAACGTCCCAACACCTGATCGAGATCGGCTTTACGGTCAACACCGGACACACTTCTCAACTTCATCTGATCGGCTATCCTTTGATGATTAGTCAAGTTCTCTTTGGCCAGCTCAGCCAGATCAAGGTTGCGGAGCACATCTATGTAAACCTTGGATGCCAGCAGGGCGACATTCTCTGACGTACCCTGTAATAGCATACGCCTGGGAATTAGCGGCCGACTTGAGGCGATCCACCTCATAGTCAGTCCCGAAAAAACGGAATAAATTTTGGCGGAGGCTCACAACTGTAGATTTCGGCCATATCGTATCATACAGGGGGTGACTGTATTTCGTCATGCCAGCCCCAGAGGATACACCAAGACTGGGATAATATCCCGCCTTGGCCTGTAAGACTTCCTGGTCTTTTGCCAGGCGATTATAGGATGCGGCCTTGATATCGGGATTTGTTTGCAGCATGTATTTGATTGCATCCTGCAGTGTTTCTCCAGAGGCAACACCACCGCTCATAAGAAGAACCGCTGTAACTAGTACAAATAGGTGCTTAGTAAAAAATCTCATCTTTCTAACCTCCTGAATAACATTAATAGACTCCCACCTTAACTTGTAGATGGGAACATCAACAATATTGCTTCCTACCAAAGACTACCAGCTACATTATAATTGCCGATTATCATACTTTTTTATAGAAAGGTATCAAAATATTTTATAAAAGTTTTTGCGCCGTCTGAGCAACATGTTCGGCCGTGATGCCGAACTTTTCGTAAAGCACATTGGCCGGCGCACTGGCCCCGAAACCATCCATGCCGACCACGGCGCCATCTAAGCCCACGTAATGTTCCCAGCCCAGTTTCACGCCTGCTTCGACAGCCACCCGGACTTTTACGGCGGGCGGCAGCACGAAGTTGCGATAGTCCACCGTCTGGCAATCGAAAAGCTCCCAGCTCGGCATAGATACCACCCGGGTTTTGATCCCCGCCGCGGCCAACTTCTGGCCGGCTTCCAGGGCAATCATCACCTCCGAGCCGGTGCCGATCAGGATCACTTCCGGTATGTCCGATCCGGACTCCCAGAGTATATAGGCGCCTTTCCGTAGATCGGCGGCCGATCCTATCCTATCGCCGGTCAGCACAGGCAGATTCTGACGGGAAAATATCAGCGCCGTCGGTCCCTGCCGGTTTTGGAGGGCCGCCTTCCATGATTCCACGGTTTCCGCTGCGTCGGCAGGCCGGATCACGGTCAGGTTCGGTATGGCGCGCAGGCTCAGCAGGTGCTCAACGGGTTGATGCGTCGGGCCGTCCTCGCCGACGCCGATACTGTCGTGCGTAAAGACAAAGATGGTTGGCAGCCCCATCAGCGCCGCCAGGCGCATGGGGGGGCGCATGTAATCGGCAAAGGTCAGGAATGTGGCAGTGTAGGGAATTATTCCTCCGTGGAGAGCGAGGCCCACAGCAACAGAACCCATGGCGTGTTCCCGCACACCGAAGTGCAGGTTGCGCCCCGAGTATCCCCAGGCGCCTCCTACCTTGCCCTGAATGTCTTCCCCGGCAAGGGAGGGAGGTTGAAAATCGCCCTCGCCTTTCAACCAGGTAAACGTGGACGGATTAAGGTCGGCCGAACCTCCCATCAACTCGGGAACAGAGGCGGCCAACGCCTGCATGACCATCTCCGAGACTTTGCGGGTGGCGATATCTTTGGATCCGGCGGGAAACTGCGGCAGATTTTTATCCCAACCGGCCGTCAGCTCCCCTTGCATGGTACGGCTGAATTCTGCGGCCGGTATGGGAAAGTCCCGGATGTAGCCTTGAAAGAGTTTTTTCCAGCTATCTTCCGACGCTTGTCTGATTTTTCTGGCTTCCTGAAAAGATGCGGTTACTTCTTCGGGAACGAAGAAGGTTGGTTCTGCCGGCCAGCCCAGACAATTCTTGGCCCCGGCGAGTTCCGTTGGCCCCAGCGGCGCACCATGGGCTTCGCAGGAATCCTGTTTATCCGGCGCCCCGTAGCCGATGTTGGTTCGCACGGCAATCAGCGAGGGACGGGTCGTTTCCGCCTGGGCCTGGCGGATGGCCCGGTCAATTTCCTCGCCGTCGTTACCGTTTTCTACGTGCAGGGCCTGCCAGCCGCAGGCGACGAAACGATTGCCCACATCTTCGGTAAAGGAAAGAGCCGTTGCTCCGGCGAGGGACACCCGGTTGTCATCATACAAGACAATCAGCTTGCCCAGGCCGAGGTGTCCCGCCAGCGAGCAGGATTCATAGGTCACACCTTCCATCATATCGCCGTCGCCGGCCATGACGTAGGTAAAATGGTTGACGATGTTGTAACCGGGACGGTTATAGCGGGCGGCCAGGTGCGCCTCGGCAATTGCCATACCCACGGCATTGCTGATCCCCTGACCCAGCGGGCCGGTGGTGACTTCCGTGCCGGGCGGATGATTACGTTCCGGGTGCCCCGGCGTTTTGCTGCCCCATTGCCGGAAGGATTTCAGGTCATCCAGAGAGATGTCGTAACCCGTCAGATAGAGCAGGGAATACAGGAGCATGGAGGCATGGCCGGCGGAAAGAACAAAGCGGTCCCGATCCACCCAGCCGGGGTGGGATGGATTATGTTTTAAATGTCTCGTCCAGAGCGTATAAGCGGTGGCGGCGGCTCCCATCGGCATGCCGGGGTGCCCCGATTTTGCCTTTTCTATGGCATCGGCAGCCAGAAAGCGGATGGTGTTGATGCATTTTCCGTCCAATTCGGTCATGAGATTCTCCCGGTAGATATAAAGATGGCTTCTTCTATCAACGTTACCTTTAGTTTATATTTTTGCCTAAGGCGGTTCATCTTGTCAAGACAATAATTGCTCTTCGCATCCATCACTAAAATATTAAGATAAACAAGGCATTCCAAAAGAACTTGACTTCGGCACGGTATAAATATATGTCACTTGCGGACGAGTTTCCTGTAATCATATTAACGATCCTGATTTCAATATATATTTGAGCAAGTTGGCTCAGGCCAACTTTTTTATATTTTAAGAAAGCATAGCGGCATATGAAAAAAAGACTGACCAGGCTTTTGGAGGAGACGATTCAGGATTGCGCGGCCCAAGGGTTGATCCCCCCGGTGGTGTTGCCACCTCTTGAGGTAGGGTTGCCCAGGGACGTCGGCCACGGCGATTATGCCACCAATATCGCGATGATCCTGGCCTCACGTTTGAAAATGAATCCCCGCCGGATTGCCGAGATTATTGTCGCCGGGATGCAAACGGCTGATGATATCCTGGAAAAAATCGAGATTGCCGGCCCCGGGTTTATTAATTTTTTCATCAAGGATGATGTCTGGTGCCAACTCCTGCAGGATATTGATGACCAGGGCGAGCATTATGGAGAAAATGAGCTGGGTGGCGGCCGGAAGGTGCAGGTGGAATTTGTGAGCGCCAACCCCACCGGTCCCCTGCATATCGGCCATGCCCGTGGCGCCGTGGTGGGGGATGTCATCGCCAATATATTAGCGGCCTGTAATTATGCAGTCTTCCGGGAATATTACATCAACGATGCCGGCAACCAGATGCAAAACCTGGGCCGGTCCGTGCTGTTGCGCTATCAGGAGTTGCGGGGCGAACAGACGGATTTTCCCGAGAACTGTTACCGGGGAGACTACATTAAGGACATCGCCAGGGGTATCAGGCAAAAAGAAGCAGGCGGTCAGTCACGGGAGCAGGAGCATGGCATTGCCTATTATACCGACTATGCCGCGGGGGAGATACTGACTGGTATCAAGGCCGATCTGCAGGACTTTGGCGTAGTTTTTGACGGTTATTTCAGCGAGAAGGAACTCTACCAGGACGATGCCGTCCTGAAGCTTTTGGACGCGCTGGAGGGTAAGGGGTTTGTCTACCAAAACGACGGCGCCCGCTGGTTCAAAAGCACCGTTTTCGGTGATGAGAAGGATCGCGTGGTCGTCAGAAATAACGGCGAACCCACCTATTTCGCAGCCGATATTGCCTATCATCAGCATAAATATGCGCGCGGGTTCGACAAGGTGATTGACATCTGGGGCGCCGATCACCACGGTTATATTCCCCGTTTGCAGGCGGTTGTCCAGGCCCTGGGCTATGAAAAAACATCTCTGCAGATAGTCCTGGTGCAGCTTGTTAATCTGCTCCGGGACGGCAACCCCGTGGCCATGTCCACGCGGTCGGGAGAATTTGTCACCATGAGGGAGGTGGTGGACGAGGTGGGAAAGGATGCCGCCCGGTATAACTTTCTCATGCGGCGTTCGGACAGCCACCTTGATTTTGATCTCGAACTCGCGAAAAGACAATCCAATGAAAATCCCGTTTATTACGTGCAATATGCCCATGCCCGGATATGCAGCATCTTGGCCATGGCTCGGGAGAAGGGCTATCAAGTGTCCGCTTTTGGTGATACGGATGTGGGGCGACTGAATCTGGCCGAGGAAGTGGCTCTGATCAAGGAAATCAGCCGTTTCCCCGAGGTAGTCGCAGGAGCGGCGCAGACGCTGGAGCCTCACCGACTGACATTTTACTTGAATGACCTGGCCGGAGTTTTTCATAATTACTATAACAAGCATCGCGTTGTTTCCCCCGATGACGATCTCACCAAAGCAAGGTTGTTATTGATGAAATCAGTGCGGACCGTGATAAGAAGCGCGCTTGGCTTGCTGGGTGTTTCTGCGCCGGAGCAGATGTAAACCTTGCCTGACCTGTCGGTATTTATTGGACGGAAAAAACATGGCATCCAGGAATCCGAAAAATTTGGAATTCAAGCTGGGTAAGCAGGGCCTCCTGCTGTTTGTGGCCGGCATGTCGCTCCTGTTGTTTGCGGTTTTTATTATTGGCGTCATGGTGGGAGCTCATATTGACGCTTATCCGGAAAAGATTGCCCAAAGCATACCGGCAATAATCCGCCGGCAATTGTCTCATCCGGCGATAACGACCGGGAAGGCGGCGACAGTTCGGGAGGAGGCCAAGGTCCCACCGGCGAGTGGGGAAAATATTGTTGTCGCGCCCCTGCCGGAGCCCTTTGTCCCCAGGGAAGATTTGCCGGCAGGGTCAACCGGAGCAGAAGAAAAGAAAGCGAGCCGGACAGTTCCCGCCGATCCCGGGGCTGCCGTCAGGACACCACCGCCCCCTGCCGCGGCCGGTACTCCTCTTCCCGAGGTGGGAGGAAAATATTCAGTCCAGGTGGTATCTTTTAAGAGCCCCAAAGTGGCGGAGCAGTTCTGTAAGAAAATTACGCCGCTGGGCTTTAAACCACGCGTGGTGAGGGTTGAATTACCCAATAAAGGCAAGTGGTTTCGGGTGATAGTGGATGGTTTTGCCTCCCACGATGAGGCGCAGCAGGCGGCCGGTATGCTGGCTAAAAATATTAAGGGTGTAAATTGTATTGTGCGCCCCCGCAATTGATGAAGGTAAAGTCATGTTAGAAGATCTAACCGGAAAATTAGAGAAGATTTTTAAAAAAATCAGAGGTTACGGACGTCTTGATGAAGAGAATATCAAGGCAGCCCTGAAGGAAATTCGCCTGGCCCTCCTGGAGGCGGACGTTAATTTTAAGGTAGTGAAAGATTTTATTGAAGATATCCGAGTCCGAGCCGTTGGTCAGGAGGTGATGGACAGCATCACCCCCGGCCAGCAGGTGGTAAAGATCGTTCATGACCGGCTTGCTGAATTAATGGGGGGGACCAGCAGTTACATAAAATTCGGCGGCCGTATCCCCGCGCCCATCATGCTGGCCGGTCTCCAGGGAAGCGGCAAAACGACAACGGCCGTTAAGCTGGCCCGGTTGCTGGCCCAGGATGGCAAGAAGGTCTATCTCGTCTCGGCTGATGTCTATCGGCCGGCGGCCATCGAGCAGTTAAGGGTTATGGGTGAAAAGATCGGCGCCGGCTTCTTCGATGGAAAAGGACTCAGCGATCCGGTGCAGATCTGCGTGCTCGCCATGGAAGATGCCAAAAGCAAAGGCTATGAGGTGGTTATTGTTGATACCGCCGGGCGTTTGCATATAGATACGGCCATGATGCAGGAGCTGAAGCTGATCCAGGAGGCAATTAAGCCCTCGGAGATACTCTTTGTGGCCGATGCCATGACCGGCCAGGATGCCGTAAACGTAGCGGGTAAATTCCACGAGCTGCTCGGCATTGATGGTGTTATTCTGACCAAGATGGATGGCGATGCCCGGGGTGGGGCGGCCCTGTCCCTCAAGGCGGTCATCGGCAAGCCCATCAAGTTTGTGGGGATAGGTGAAAAGATTGAAGCCCTGGAGGTTTTTCACCCCGAACGGATGGCCTCCCGCATCCTCGGCATGGGTGATATCCTTTCCTTGGTGGAGAAGGTTCAGGCCACGGTTGATGAAAAGTCCGCGCAGGAGCTGGAAAGGAAGATCAGAAAAAATGAATTTTCCCTGGATGATTTCAAACAGCAACTGGCTCAGATACGCAAGATGGGTTCCCTCCAGGATATTCTCGGTATGATTCCGGGTTTGAATAAGATAAAAGCGGTCCAGCAGATAAAACCTGACGACCGGGAACTGGTTAAAATTACCGCGATCATTGATTCTATGACGGGCAAGGAGCGGCTGAATTATCTGATCATTGACGGTCAGAGGCGCAAACGCATAGCGCGGGGCAGTGGCACGGAAGTGCAGGATGTCAACCGCCTGCTGAAAAATTACGCGGAAATGAGAAAGATGATGAAAAAATTATCGTCCAAAGGGGGGATGAAATCGCTCAAAAGAGGCAATTTCCCCTTTTAAAAATAATTAACATGTGATAATACTCCTCGTCTGAAATTTTCTGAATATAGAAAGTGATTAAGCACAGGATAATATAAAAATTTTGGGAGGTGATCGGTAAACGTAATGGCAGTCAAAATTAGATTGGCGCGTATGGGGGCGAAAAGTAAGCCGTTTTACAGGATTGTGGTGGCTAACTCCGAGTCGCCGCGGGACGGCAGGTTTTTGGAAATCGTGGGCAATTATGATCCGCAGAAAAATCCGGCAGAGGTTACTGTGAAAGAGGATCGCATCGTCGCCTGGATTTCCAAGGGGGCCAAGCCTACCTTGACCGTATCGCAGTTACTGGAAAAGAAGGGGATCATGGCGCGGGCATAACAGGTAGATATAGATTCATTTCTTGAAAATCCTGGGAGGTTTTGCGATGAAAGAGTTGGTCAAGTACATGGCGCAAGCTTTGGTGGATAATCCTGATGTAGTTGATGTTTCCGAAGTGATTGGCGAGCAGACTTCCGTGATTGAACTGCGAGTGGCGAAAGAAGATCTGGGCAAGGTAATCGGCAAGCAGGGTAGAACCGCCAAGGCGATGCGCACTATCCTGAGCGCGGCCTCAACGAAGATACGCAAACGAACCGTTTTGGAGATTATTGAATAAACGGATGGATTTTCTCGAGATTGGCAAGATTGTTAAAGCCCAGGGGCTCAAAGGTCGTGTCAAGGTTCTTTCCTATCTGGAATCCGGCGCAGAGATGCTGCAATCCCTGGATGAAGTTTTTATCAGCCAGGGAAAAGATAAGCATGTCGGCTTCGCCTTGAAAAATTTCCAGGTCAAGGGGAAGTGCTTTTATCTGGACCTGGCCGGTATCGAGAATATTGATCAGACAGCGGCCCTATTGGGATGTTCGGTGCTGGTTCCGGCTGATAAAATGGGGGCCTTGCCGGAAGGCGAGTATTACTGGCAGCAGTTGATTGGCCTTACGGTAATGACCGAAGCAGGGACGCTAATCGGCACGTTGGCAGAGATATTTCCTACCGGCAGTAACGATGTTTTTGTTTGCCGCGGTGGAGCGAAAGAGATTCTGCTGCCGGCCATTGCCGATGTGGTGCTCACGGTTGACCTGGAAAAAAAGATAATGGTAGTCCGGTTGCCGGAAGGATTGTAGCCTTTTTCATGATAAGATTCGACATCCTTTCTGTCTTTCCGGAAATGTTTTCCTCTCCCCTCCAGACGAGCCTTTTGAAGAAGGCCCAGGAAAAGGGGCTGATTGATGTTCGGCTTTGGGACATCCGCCATTATGCCGAAGACAAGCATCGCATGACCGACGATGCCCCCTACGGCGGTGGCGGCGGCATGGTCATGAAGGTGGAGCCGATTGACCGGGCCTTGGCGGCGGTGGCGCCCGCGCCGGGGGAAACGCTGGTCATTTTGCTTACCCCTCAAGGTGAGACTTTTAATCAGCAGATGGCCGAGCAGCTTTCCCGGTATGAGAGACTGGTGCTGGTTTGTGGTCATTACGAAGGTGTGGACGAAAGAGTCAGGGAATATCTGGTGGAAAAGGAAGTTTCCATCGGTGATTATATTCTCACGGGCGGCGAGTTGTCGGCCCTGGTGCTGGTTGATGCCGTTTCCCGGTTGATTCCCGGCGTGCTGGGGAATAGTGAGTCGGCTGCCTGCGATTCCTTTTCCATGGGGCTTTTGGAATATCCCCATTATACACGGCCCGGCTCTTATCGAGGCTGGGATGTTCCCGAGGTGTTGCTTTCCGGCAACCATGCGGAAATCGAGCTCTGGCGCCGTAAGGAGTCGCTGAAAAGAACCTGGGAGCGACGGCGCGATTTACTGGACAAGACACGGCTCTCGGAGAAAGACGGCCGGTTGCTGCAGGAAGCGTTGCTGGGTAAGGACGAGCGATAGCAACATGGTGGAAAATATTATATTGAATTTCAGAAAGAGGAGTTTTTTAGATGAATATCATTGAAATGCTGGAAAAGGAACAGATGCGGGGAGACATCCCGGACTTCAAAAGTGGTGATACCGTGAAGGTATATGTACGCATCATTGAAGGACAAAAGCAGAGAATACAGGCTTACGAAGGCGTTGTGATCCGCAAGAGGCAGGGCGATTGCCGCTCCAGCTTCACAGTCCGGAAAATGTCCTATGGTGTCGGTGTGGAGAGAACCTTCCCCCTGCATTCACCGATCATAGATAAGATCGAGGTCGTGACCCGGGGAAAGGTGAGGCGTTCCCGTCTATACTATCTCCGTAGTCTCCGCGGCAAGAAAGCCAAGATTAAGGAATTGAGAAAACCAGTTTAGTAAGTTGGGAATTATTTACCGCAGGGCTTTCTCTCATGAATCGTTTCGAACGGAATGCCTATCAGAGCGGTTACAACCTGATCGCCGGTATTGACGAGGCGGGGCGGGGGCCGCTGGCTGGCCCGGTGGTGGCGGCGGCAGTCATCCTGCCTTGGGAATACGAGCAAGGCGAGATTAACGATTCCAAAAGGCTTTCCGCATCAAAAAGAGAAAAATTATATGACATCATCTGGGCCGACGCCCTGGCCGTAGGTCTGGGCGTCGTTGAAGCCGCCGTAATTGACGAGGTTAACATCCTGCAGGCGACCTTAATGGCCATGAGGGAGGCCTGCGCAGAGCTTAACCCCGCCCCCGACTTTCTTATCATTGACGGCATCAACTCCATCTCCCTGCCCATCCCCCAGCAAACGCTGATTAAGGGCGATTCCCGCAGTATTTCCGTGGCCGCCGCGTCCATTATTGCCAAAGTATCGAGAGACTGGATCATGGAGATTTATCACCGGCAGTTTTCGCAGTACAATTTTATAAAAAATAAAGGTTACGGCACCAGGGAACACCTGGCAGCGATCAGGGAATTCGGGCTCTGCAAGCTGCACCGGCGAACATTTCGGATGGGACGGATGGGCCTTACGGATAAGACGGCCGGCGTGAGGGAGAGTTACGATCTTTTCCCCTCGTTATAAAGGAGTCAGGTTGAAGGATTTGGCGAGGATCAGGACCGGGAAAAAGGGAGAGGATCTTGCCGTCGTTCATTTGCAGCAGCTTGGTTACCGCATTCTGGAACGTAATTATCGCTGCCCGTTAGGCGAGATAGATATTGTGGCCAAGGACAAAGATACCATTGTCTTTGTGGAGGTCAAGAGCAGGAGAACGGAGGAGTTTGGCGACCCGGAACTGGCCGTGGGCAAGACTAAACAGAGGAAAATGACCCTGGTTTCACTTTACTATCTGGCCCAGAAAAAAGATTCCCCGGTGCAGGCCCGTTTCGATGTGGTGGCGGTAAAAATGTTACGCGACCGTACGGAAGTGAAACTGATTCAAGATGCCTTTGAACTGGCGGCTGTTTAACGACGCGGGCCTAGGGCAGAATTTGCTCGACCAGCGCCTAAACATGCTTGTGCCGAAAGCCAATCGGTTTACAGGTATGTGCTCCCCTCAAAATATCCGCCTGAGAGGGGAGTTTGTAACATACTGGATGGTTTAATTTTTGATTCCTGCCAGTCTTTTGGCCATTTTTTTCTTGCTCTCCGTGTCGCTTTCCCGGAAAATGGTCACCCTGTGTGCCTCAGGGGAGCCGCCACCATGTATATCCGAGATGGTGTCGGCGCTTTCAAGGGCAAGCTTTTCGGCCAACCGGTACATCCTGATGCGATTCTCGACAGGGACAGAGTCTACACCCTTCATGTATTTCTTGAGCAGTTCACCTATCTCAGGGTTCGCGAAATCTCTGTCAGAGGGTAAATCCGCGACATAACCGCCGCATGCGTCAATCATCAGCCGTATGGCCTCGGCAAGTTCTTTGCCTTCGTGAATTTTGGAGGCGTTGGCGAGGACCGTGTCTATGAAATAGTGGCCTGAGGGCTGTTTCTTGCCTTCATAGGAAGAGGCGAGACAGCAACCATAGAGCGTCTCGGCCCTGTGGATCATGTCGATGACCTTTTGTTTGAGGTGACCGGCCTTGACCGTTCCGTTGTAGTCCATCATAGTGAGGGCTGCCCCGATCATACAGTCTATTTTGCCGGACTTGCAGCCACCGTGGCTCTGCCGGTGGAAAGAGGAGAATTTTATGACCATCTCAGCGGCAAATTCGGTCTCTCCGCACAGGAAGACGCGATTCCAGGGGACGAATACGTTATCGAAGATGAGGGTGGGGCAGTATTTGGAATAGTATATGTTACCGATATCACAGCCTTCGAGTTCACGCATATCGAGGGTGGATCTGCCGACAACGTGTATCAGTCCCTTTGTATCGGAAGGGATGGCGAAGGCGATGGAGTAGTCTGCATCCGCCTTGGTCATTGCCCGTGTGGGAAGCACTATGATCTCGTGGGATGAAAGAGAACCAGTCTGATGCGCCTTGGCCCCGCGCACGATGATGCCGTCATCACGTTTTTCGACGACGTGGAGGAACATGTCCTTGTCAACCTGCTCATTCGGGTTGAGGGAGCGATCACCCTTCACGTCGGTAACGCCGGCATTCCCGGTGAGGTCGTTCTTCTGCATGTACTTCAGGAATTCTATAAAATTTTTATTGTATGGCGTACCATATTTCTTATCAATGTCGTAGGTCACGATAGCGAGCGTGGAGAGGCAGTCAAGCCCCGTGCAGCGCTGGTGGCATGTTCCGACGTAGTTGGCCATCTTGCGGTTCACCTTGACGCGCGCGACGAGGTCTTCGATACTCGCGGGTGGCAGGGTAAAACGGCTCACCGGCTCGTTGATGAGAGGGCTTGTGGTGATGAAGAGCTCTTTGTTTTCTTCCTTCATGGCCATCTCATAGGTGGCTGCTGTTGACTCAATCCCGGCGCGGATACGAGGGTTATCAACTACGTTGGTGATACGTTCTCCAAACATATAGGCGGTTGGTTTGAGTGCCCGGATAGATTCGATATATTCTTCTTTTGTCTTAAGCCCCATGGTGTGATACTCCTCTTATTCAAAGTATTTATTTTCTTTAGAGATCAGTCCGTTCCTGCTCCGCAAGCATCTTTTTGATGCTGGACATGACCTGGATTTTCACGTTGGTAAGATGGTTCTTGAGCACTGACTGTGCCCTTTCGAGGCTGCGCAGCGCGACGGCATCATATACCTCCTGGTGAGCCTGATCGGAGGATGAGAGTGACGCTATGGGAAAGTAATTGCCGCCGTATTTGAGAAACAGCATATCAAAGACGTTTTGCAGAATGCGTATCTGTGTGGTTTTACCGGAAAGAGAGGCCAGGGTCATATGGAATTCCCTGTTTTTGAAGAGCCTTTCTTTTAGATAGAATTCCCTTTCCGCGGAGAGATGGGCCTCAAGCGCCGCCTTGAGTTTGTTGAGACCCACTTTATCAATCTTCTCGATAGCGGTGGGGACGAGAGAAGGTTCAATAAGTTCCCTGATCTCGTAAAGCTCCTCTACCTCTTTAAGGCTGAAGGGCGCCATGATGTAACCACGGTTCGGTTCATGCTGGACAAACCCCTGTAATTCAAGCCATTTAAGTGCTTGGATGATCGGGGTAGGGCTCAAATCAAGCCTTTCGGCGAGGTCTCTGTAGGCTATCCTCTGGCCCGGCACAAGTTCCTTGTTGTAAAGCATGTGCCTGATGCCCTTATAGGCGATCTGGCTGCTATCTTTCTGTTCTTTTTTAATTTTATCTTTGATCATGGAACGACTCTACAATAATTAAATTAAATATGCAATATAATTTTTATTTTTTAAATTAAAATATTTCATACAACATTAAATCAAATATACGATTATTTTCGTTGACATATCGGCGCAGTTGTTTTATTCTCTGGGACTGTAATAAGTAAAGATGTATTTCGCGACATAAAAATTTATTTAAAGGAACAATAGCTATTATGAGACTTCATGAATACGAGGCTTTAGATATTTTTGAGCACAACGGCATCCCCGTTCCGCGCCGCGCGGTCGTCTCCACAATGCACGAAGCCCTTCGTGTGGCTGGTGAGATAGGATACCCCGTTATTCTGAAGGCGCAGGTCCTTGTCGGGGGCCGTGGCCTGGCAGGCGGCATCAAGACCGCATCCTCACCGGAAGAATTAAAAGAGGTAGCCGAGTCCCTGCTTGCCTCTGATATCAAGGGGCTGCCAGTCCTCAAGCTTCTCGTCTGCGAGAAGGTGGAGATCGCCAAGGAACTCTATCTCGGCATTACTGTAGACGGATATTCAGGCCAGCCGGTTATCCTGGTGAGCACTGAGGGCGGTATGCTCATCGAAGAGACGGCGAGGACTTCGCCGGAGAAGATCGCCTCAATCCATATTGACCCATCTTTCGGGTTTTACCCCTATAAGGCCCGCGCCCTCTTGAGGATGCTCGGCCTGAAACAACAGCTCATCACCTCCTGGACAGATGTAATCGGCCAGTTATTCAAAGTTGCAACGCACTACGAGGCCCTGATCTGCGAGATAAATCCCCTTGTCATTCTACCTAACGGCGGACTGATCGCCGTTGACGCCGTATTGGAAGTAGACGATTCGGCCGTATCAAGGGCGCGTTTTCCCCTGCCTGACCGGATCGAAAGGATCGAGCACCCGCTCGAGCGCAGGGGCAGGGAAATAGGCATCACATACGTTGACCTCGATGGGGATATCGGACTTATCTCCTCGGGCGCCGGTCTCGGCATGGCCTCCACGGACATCATCGGCGACAAGATGAAACCTGCCAACTTCCTCGAAACGGGGGGGGGGATTACCGCCGACCTGCTCTATAAATGCATGGAACTTATCATGATGAAACCTGGGTTGAGGGCTATATTTATAAACGTGTACGGAGGCATCAATCCTATCCACGAAGGAGCCAAAGGTGTGGTGCGTTACATAAAGGAGCATAACGTGAAAATACCCGTCGTTGCCAAAGCCCTCGGAAACCGCCAGGAGGAGACATGGGATATCTTGCGTTCCGCCGGTGTCCATGTTGTGACGGAGGCAGCTACTGAAAAAGCGGTAGAGCGCATATATGAACTTGTAGGACGAGGTTAAAAATGAGTATACTAATAAACGATTCAACGCGTGTCATCGTGCAGGGCATCACCGGCCGTATAGGAAGCACACAAGCCCGCTGGATGCTGGAATACGGCACAAAGGTCGTCGGCGGCGTGACCCCCGGCAAAGGTGGGGCCATCGTCGAGGGGCTGCCTGTCTTTAACAGCGTCGCTGAGGCCGTGAAGGAGACAGGTGCCAACGCCTCGGTTTTTTTCGTCCCTGCCGCCTTTGTCCTTGACGCGTTTATGGAGACCATAGACGCGGGGATTAAGCTGATTGTCATTGTACCTGAACATATTCCTGTCCATGATGTTATAAAGATGCGCAACTATGCGATCGAGAGGGGCGTGTTTGCCCTGGGTCCCACAACCCCCGGTATCCTCGTTCCGGGCAAGGGCAAGATGGGCATCATGCCCGCGTCCATGTTCGCTCCCGGCCGTGTAGGCGTTATCTCCCGAAGCGGCACCCTCTCGTATGAATTCGCGGGCATCCTCTCCGAGAATAATGTGGGACAGAGCACCGTTGTCGGCATGGGCGCCGATCCGGTTGTACTGAGAAACCTCGCCGATATCCTTGAACTCTTTGAGGAAGATGATGGCACTGATGCGGTGATTATAGTAGGTGAGGTGGGCGGCGAGCAGGAAGAGAAGGCCGCCGGATTCATCGCCAGAAGGATGACCAAGCCTGTTGCGGCCTACATCGCAGGGCGCTACGCGCCGCAGGGAAAACGGATGGGCCATGCGGGCGCCATCGTACGCGGCGTCTCGGGAACGGTTGCAGGCAAGCAGGAGGCGTTGAGGGCCGCAGGAGCCACAGTTCTCGAATCCCCCATACATGTCGCCGAGTGGGCAGTTAAAAATAATTTGAGTTAGTGTCCACTTGAAAAATCAGGCCCAAAGAAAGGTCTAAACTTTGTACAGAATCCCTTACGGCAGATCCAACGTCGAATTTGAATTGCCGCCTGGCATGCGCGGCACGCTGTTGGTATCCAAAACGGTAAAGCCGGTTGCCGATGGGCAGGCAGCGGTTGCACAGGCACTAGCTCACCCCATTGGATCACCGCCTCTCTGTAATATAGCACGCCCAGGCGACCGGGTCTGCATTGTTTTTACCGACATCACCCGCGCCAGCCCAGACCATATTTTGGTGCCGGCCCTTCTGAAGGAGCTGGAAGAAACGGGGGTGCGAGACGATGACATCACGCTTTTGTGTGGCGTCGGCATGCACCGGCCTTCGACGCAGGAAGAAAAAGTTGTCAAGCTGGGAGCGGACATTGCGGCGCGCTATCGTGTGATTGACAACGATCCGTGCAATCCCGCTATGCTGGTTGATTTGAGCGTTACTCCCGGCGGTGTGCCGGTCATAATACATCGAGCGGCGGTGGATGCCGACTTGCTGATCGCTACCGGCTTGGTGGAGCCTCATCAGTACGCAGGCTATTCAGGCGGCCGTAAGACCGTGGCCATCGGCGCTGCAGGCGAAGGGCTCATCGCTCACACCCATGGCCCAGCCTTTGTGGACCATCCGGACACCCGCTTGGGCCGTATCGAAGGCAATCCTTTTAATGAGGCAGTCACCGAGGCAGCACGCCGCGCCAATCTTCGCTTCATCCTCAATGTCGTGCTCAATGACGACCAATTGATCCTCAAGGTCGCCGCCGGCGACACCGACGCTGCATTTCAAAAACTGGTCGCCTTTGCCAGGTCCGTCTTTGAAGTGCCCATCTCTCAGCAGTACGATGTGGCCATTGGCGGGGTGGGCTTTCCCAAGGATGCCAATCTCTATCAGGCCAGCCGGGCGCCATCGTATCTGCACTTCGCACCTGTCCCCGTGGTCCGGCCAGGCGGGTACTATATCATCCCGGCCCGGTGCGAAGAAGGCGCCGGAGAAGGCCTTGGTGAGCAGCGGTTCCTTGCCGCCATGCGCGATGCCCCTGATATTCAGTCCATTCTGGACAATGCGCGCCGGTATGGCTATCCGCCGGGCCAGCAGCGGGCATTTGTCATGGCGAAGGTGCTCGAACAGACGAACGTGATCATTGTCGGCAGTGAGTGCCCGGATGTGATTGCCGCTTGCAAGATGATTCCTGCTGAGACGATGGATGAGGCATTAGCACTGGTTGCGAGCAAATCAGGATCTAATCTTGACGTTCTGATTGTGCCGCACGCCATGCTGACGTTACCATCTATTACCGCGTAAGGGCCCGTTAAGAAAGCCTTATCAGTTATTATTGATAAGGAATTACTTTTTCAGGGTAGACGCATATCACGGGAAAAATCGTCCTCCAAAAGCTGCGGCTTTCAACCCGAAATTTACAGGTGTGTTTGAAGAAGAAATATCAAATTGCTGCTTATTTATAACACCTACAACTGCTGACACACAATTTTTTATTAGGAGCGCAGATTGCGAGTTGAACAGTGCAAACTTGCTGAGGGGCACCGATTTTGCACCGTTTCACTCGTGATACCCTAAAGACATTTTCTGACGCTTTGGTTCATACATTCGTAGGTCTCTCTCATAGTGCCAGTTCCCTCTGCTGCAAAATAGTTGACTAAATATTTCCACTTTACTTTATTGAAATTAGCTCAACCTCAAAGAGAAGAGTTGCATTTGGTCCAATAATGTTACCGACCCCCTTTTCTCCATAAGCAAGATTTGACGGTATGAAAAGTTGCCATTTTGCACCTACCTTCATTAATAGCAGGGCCTCTTTCCAGCCGGATATGACGCCATTAACCGAAAAAGTTGCCGGTTCACCACGACGATAAGAGCTGTCAAACTCTTTCCCATCAATGAGAGTGCCCCGATAATTAACGGTTATAGTATCAGTCACCTTTGGTTTATTGCCGGTTCCCTCTTTGATTACCTTAAGTTGTAGGCCACTTCTAAGAGTTAACACACCTTCCTTTTTCTTATTTTCCGCATGGAACAAATCACCTTCTTGCTTGTTCTTCTCCGCCAAGCTCTTAGTAGCTTCAAGCCGTGTGGTCTCTTCAGTGGTCGAACTAAATGGTCGTTTCCCCATCGCAAGCTGCTGCCGCTCCGCCTCGATCTTACGACGCTCTGTGGCCAACTGTTCACGCTCCGCATCGAGCGTCTTCTGCCGTTCAATCTCCTGTTTTTCTCTTGCCAGCTCCTGCCTTTCCCGCTCCAGGGCTTCCTTCTGACCCGTTGACGCGGCAGGCTGGTTGTTCTGTGCGCTACCAGATGGATTGAAATAAAACTGTCCCTCCAGTGAGGACAACTCCCAAGGAACCTGACCGGTTTCCCTCTTTACTTTTGTTCGCACATTGATAAAGACATCGCCTATGGTATGTCCAGGAGCCTGGATATACTGGAGCAACGCTGCTGTGTATGGACTGTTGCGCCCGTCACCATCGCGAGCTACATTACCGGGGCTGGTGGAATAGGAAATAAACGTACCTGACGGCGCACTACTAACGATGGCTAGACCCCTTGCGGCGTTCCTGAAACTGCGGGCGTAAGGATTATCCCGGCAGGCATCGAGCATGACGATATTAAGACCATTGTTGGCTGTTGCCATTTCGTCAAGGATTCTATTTGCATCAACTGCTTGGTACTTTACGTCTGACTCCTTGTTTATTCTGGTCCCAATCGGCAATAGATAGTTTGTTCCATTCACCTGCATCCCGTGGCCGGCATAGTAAAATAAGCCAACACCACCGCGTTTCAGGTTGTTGCCAAACACCTCAATAACTTCCTCCATCTCCCGTAATCCGACGTCTTTCTTGAGAGTGACATTAAACCCGAGCTTCTTCAGCATTGCAGCCATATCAGTGACGTCATTGACGGGGTTCTTCAGAGGACCGGAACTGTATGCACTGTTGCCGATGACCAAGGCGGTTCGCTGTTCCTGGGCAGTATATGCGATACTCGGGGGTGCGTAGGGCATGGCATTGTGTGATGCCCGCGCAGCGGCGGGGACACTAAGGTCGGTCGGGTCTAGGGTAGGCGCGGTTCTGGGCGTTGGTGCCGCGATAACCGACGGGCTATCGAGGTAGGCTGTGATAGTCTCCATCGGGACATACCCTACCTGCCGGCGCCCGTCGGGAAAGATGATGGTGGGCAGGGCGTTGATGCCCAGGGACTGCGCAAGAGTCACGGTCCTGTCGACGGCGTCGCTTTTACAGTCCTGGGTGGGGATCGGTATTCCAGCAAAACTGTCTTCGAGCATCAGCAGTGAAGAGATGCAGAGGATGCTTTTGGACTTCCTATAGGCGTCCTTGTGCGTGGCCAAAGGAAAGAGCTTGATATAAAAGGCGATGTCGTCACGCCTCTCCACGATCTTCTTGAGCTCCGAGTGCAGCTTTGCACAGTATGGACAGTCTGGATCAGTGAATACTACAGCCTTCTTCGGTGCGGCGCGGTCGCCCATGACCAGGGCGTGCTCCTGTAGCTGATCTCCGATAGCCACCTGCGACGTCCCGGTGACGACAAAGGCGGAAGCCGATGCTTCCTGAAAGAGGAACCCAAGAGCGATCAGCAAAAATAACGTCCGCTTGAGGAAGTTCCACATCGTTTCTGGCATATTGGTCCTCTTCTTTTTTTCTGCCCGCTGAGTGGTTACACAGCAGTGCTATTGAATTGAATTGCTAAGAACTTGTTTTTGCGTGATTTAAGGATACGGTAAAGGCGCCTGGTATGTCAATGAAATTGTATCGCAACCTGTTGTGGCGGGATGGGATTTGACTTTGGCATTCTCTATAAACTTGTGCAACTCCGCAAATGCAGATTACTACTTGAAAGGGTGGATATCTATCAGAATTATCGGATGCTCAATTACAGGAAGCACATCTCGCCCCCGCTCATCGAAATAATCAGCCACCCGAGCTTGCAACTTTGTACACAAAATACTCAGGTTAAATCAAGGGATAAATTAAACGTTTCAGTCATCTAACCTACCACTGGAGGAAAAAAGTAGCGTCTATTTTATCCGACACGGAATGCAGTTCTGCTAATCCAGC